>NZ_JAGMUE010000507.1:0-580 GCF_019049165.1 Streptomyces sp. AC627_RSS907 | reverse complement strand
GATGTCGACCAGGAACGGGGCCCGCTGCCCGTCGGCGCGGCCGGGCGGGGTGACGCCGTCCGGGTCGGCGGCGGCGAAGAGTTCGACCACGGCCCGGTGCTGCTCCGCCGGCAGTCGCTGGGCGGTGAGTTCGAGGCCGAGCAGCGGGGCGCGCAGCGTGCCGTCGGGGGTGACGTCGAGTTCCCAGGTCGCGCCGGGGAACTGCTGCTGGGTGGTGCCGATGAGGTAGCCGATGCCCAGCCGGCCGGAGTCGGCGGCGAGTTCGGCCAGCCGCGTCGCCTGCTCGCCGTCCGGCTCGGCCGCGAGCAGGACCAGGTGCGGGGCGCGCTGGGTGTGCTGGGCCTGACCGGTGCGGCCGGTGAGCACCGAGTCGTGGCCGGCGACGCTGAGCGCGGCGCGCCGCTGCTCGGTCTCGGCCGTCATGGTCTCCACCAGCGCGGCGACCCCGTCCAGGTGGCGGATGCGGGTGGGGGCCAGCGCCCCGAGTTCGGCGCCGAAGCCGACCAGGGTCAGCGTCAGCCGGTCGGACCAGCCGCTGGTGGCGAGTTCGGCGGCGATCGAGGCGAAGACCGCCGTACGG
>NZ_JAGMUE010000506.1:0-583 GCF_019049165.1 Streptomyces sp. AC627_RSS907 | reverse complement strand
CCGACAGCTCGTGGATGCGCACGATGCGGCTCGACAACCGGGTCGCGTACGTCACCACCGGCATCTTCGTCGTCGCCATGCTGATCGTCGGCGCCGAGTTGCTGCACTCCGCCGACATCGCCCTGCACAAGGGCGACAAGGGGTTGATCGACCTCGGTGACGTGCTGGAGGAGCGGTACGGCACCGGCACCGCCAAGCTCTTCCTCGTCGGCTTCTTCGCCACCTCCTTCTCCTCCCTGGTCGGCGTCTGGCACGGGGTGAGCGTGATGGTCGCCGACTTCGTCGAGCACTACCGGGCCGGCGCCGTGGCCGCGGCCGGCGGAGCCGCCCCCGCCGAGGCCGCCCCCGCCGCCGGCCCGGGCACCATCGGCCGCCACGAGCGCTCGCTGCCCTTCCGGCTGTACCTGCTGTGGCTGACCTTCCCGCCGATCAGCCTGCTCTTCCTGGACCAGCCGTTCGGCCTGGTGATCGTCTACGGGGTGCTGGGCGCGTTCTTCATGCCCTTCCTCGCGCTCACCCTGCTGTGGCTGCTCAACTCCTCCCGTACGCCCCGCGAGTGGCGCAACGGCCTCCTCAGCAACGT
>NZ_JAGMUE010000505.1:2443-3851 GCF_019049165.1 Streptomyces sp. AC627_RSS907 | reverse complement strand
CTGTTGGGTGTCTGAGGGTATGGCCGTGAGGTTGTTCCTTCTGATCCGGTCCCAGTGAACTCGCCTGTTGAGGGTGGGGTGGTGGGTGGCTGGTCGTTGTTTGAGAACTGCACAGTGAACGCGAGCATCTGTGGCCAAGTTTTTAAGGGCGCACGGTGGATGCCTTGGCACCAGGAACCGATGAAGGACGTGGGAGGCCGCGATAGGCCCCGGGGAGCTGTCAACCGAGCTTTGATCCGGGGGTGTCCGAATGGGGAAACCCGGCAGTCGTCATGGGCTGTCACCCGTACCTGAATATATAGGGTATGTGGAGGGAACGCGGGGAAGTGAAACATCTCAGTACCCGCAGGAAGAGAAAACAACCGTGATTCCGGGAGTAGTGGCGAGCGAAACTGGATGAGGCTAAACCAGTCATGTGTGATACCCGGCAGGGGTTGCGTGGTTGGGGTTGTGGGATCGTACTTCGATGATCTGCCGGTCGTCGGGTGAGTCAGAAACCGTAGGTGTAGGCGAAGGGCATGCGAAAGGCCCGGCGTAGAGGGTAAGACCCCCGTAGCTGAAACATCTATGGCTTGCTTGTACGACACCCAAGTAGCACGGGGCCCGAGAAATCCCGTGTGAATCTGGCGGGACCACCCGCTAAGCCTAAATATTCCCTGGTGACCGATAGCGGATAGTACCGTGAGGGAATGGTGAAAAGTACCGCGGGAGCGGAGTGAAATAGTACCTGAAACCGTGTGCCTACAAGCCGTGGGAGCGTCGCCGTATGTGTTCGCATATGCGGTCGTGACTGCGTGCCTTTTGAAGAATGAGCCTGCGAGTTTGCGGTGTGTTGCGAGGTTAACCCGTGTGGGGGAGCCGTAGCGAAAGCGAGTCCGAATAGGGCGTTGGAGTAGCACGCTCAAGACCCGAAGCGGAGTGATCTAGCCATGGGCAGGTTGAAGCGCGGGTAAGACCGTGTGGAGGACCGAACCCACCAGGGTTGAAAACCTGGGGGATGACCTGTGGTTAGGGGTGAAAGGCCAATCAAACTCCGTGATAGCTGGTTCTCCCCGAAATGCATTTAGGTGCAGCGTCGTGTGTTTCTTGCCGGAGGTAGAGCACTGGATAGGCGATGGGCCCTACCGGGTTACTGACCTTAGCCAAACTCCGAATGCCGGTAAGTGAGAGCGCGGCAGTGAGACTGTGGGGGATAAGCTCCATGGTCGAGAGGGAAACAGCCCAGAGCATCGACTAAGGCCCCTAAGCGTACGCTAAGTGGGAAAGGATGTGGAGTCGCAGAGACAACCAGGAGGTTGGCTTAGAAGCAGCCACCCTTGAAAGAGTGCGTAATAGCTCACTGGTCAAGTGATTCCGCGCCGACAATGTAGCGGGGCTCAAGCGTACCGCCGAAGTCGTGTCAATCCAG
>NZ_JAGMUE010000505.1:2283-2433 GCF_019049165.1 Streptomyces sp. AC627_RSS907 | reverse complement strand
TGGGAAACGTGTGCGCCGATTGACTAAGGGTTCCTGGGTCAAGCTGATCTGCCCAGGGTAAGTCGGGACCTAAGGCGAGGCCGACAGGCGTAGTCGATGGACAACCGGTTGATATTCCGGTACCCGCTTTGAAGCGCCCAATACTGAATC
>NZ_JAGMUE010000505.1:1821-2273 GCF_019049165.1 Streptomyces sp. AC627_RSS907 | reverse complement strand
CATATAGGGCTAACGCCTGTTGGGTTGGGTAGGGGAGCGTCGTGTGCCGGGTGAAGCAGCCGCGTAAGCGAGTTGTGGATGGTTCACGAGTGAGAATGCAGGCATGAGTAGCGATTCACACGTGGGAAACGTGTGCGCCGATTGACTAAGGGTTCCTGGGTCAAGCTGATCTGCCCAGGGTAAGTCGGGACCTAAGGCGAGGCCGACAGGCGTAGTCGATGGACAACCGGTTGATATTCCGGTACCCGCTTTGAAGCGCCCAATACTGAATCTTCTGATGCTAAGGCCGTGAAGCCGCCCTGGAGCCTTCGGGCAAAGGGGAGTGGTGGAGCCGCTGACCCTAGGGGGTAGTAGGTAAGTGATGGGGTGACGCAGGAAGGTAGTCCAGCCCGGGCGGTGGTTGTCCCGGGGTAAGGGTGTAGCCCGTTGTCTAGGTAAATCCGGATGACATG
>NZ_JAGMUE010000505.1:0-1811 GCF_019049165.1 Streptomyces sp. AC627_RSS907 | reverse complement strand
GAGCCGATTGTGGTGAAGTGGATGATCCTATGCTGTCGAGAAAAGCCTCTAGCGAGTTTCATGGCGGCCCGTACCCTAAACCGACTCAGGTGGTCAGGTAGAGAATACCGAGGCGTTCGGGTGAACTATGGTTAAGGAACTCGGCAAAATGCCCCCGTAACTTCGGGAGAAGGGGGGCCATTTCTGGTGATGGGCTTTGCGCCTTGAGCTGGGGGTGGCCGCAGAGACCAGCGAGAAGCGACTGTTTACTAAAAACACAGGTCCGTGCGAAGCCGTAAGGCGATGTATACGGACTGACGCCTGCCCGGTGCTGGAACGTTAAGGGGACCGGTTAGCTGACTTTCGGGTTGGCGAAGCTGAGAACTTAAGCGCCAGTAAACGGCGGTGGTAACTATAACCATCCTAAGGTAGCGAAATTCCTTGTCGGGTAAGTTCCGACCTGCACGAATGGCGTAACGACTTCTCGACT
Organism: Streptomyces sp. AC627_RSS907; assembly: GCF_019049165.1. Taxonomy (NCBI): domain Bacteria; kingdom Bacillati; phylum Actinomycetota; class Actinomycetes; order Kitasatosporales; family Streptomycetaceae; genus Streptomyces; species Streptomyces sp. AC627_RSS907. The sequence continues at coordinate 1,342 of NZ_JAGMUE010000505.1, read as the reverse complement.
GTCTCAACCATAGGCCCGGTGAAATTGCATTACGAGTAAAGATGCTCGTTTCGCGCAGCAGGACGGAAAGACCCCGGGACCTTTACTATAGCTTGATATTGGTGTTCGGTTCGGCTTGTGTAGGATAGGTGGGAGACTGTGAAGCATGCACGCCAGTGTGTGTGGAGTCGTTGTTGAAATACCACTCTGGTCGTGCTGGATGTCTAACCTGGGTCCGTGATCCGGATCAGGGACAGTGTCTGGTGGGTAGTTTAACTGGGGCGGTTGCCTCCTAAAGGGTAACGGAGGCGCCCAAAGGTTCCCTCAGCCTGGTTGGCAATCAGGTGTTGAGTGTAAGTGCACAAGGGAGCTTGACTGTGAGACTGACGGGTCGAGCAGGGACGAAAGTCGGGACTAGTGATCCGGCGGTGGCTTGTGGAAGCGCCGTCGCTCAACGGATAAAAGGTACCCCGGGGATAACAGGCTGATCTTCCCCAAGAGTCCATATCGACGGGATGGTTTGGCACCTCGATGTCGGCTCGTCGCATCCTGGGGCTGGAGTCGGTCCCAAGGGTTGGGCTGTTCGCCCATTAAAGCGGTACGCGAGCTGGGTTTAGAACGTCGTGAGACAGTTCGGTCCCTATCCGCTGTGCGCGTAGGAGTCTTGAGAAGGGCTGTCCCTAGTACGAGAGGACCGGGACGGACGAACCTCTGGTGTGCCAGTTGTCCTGCCAAGGGCATGGCTGGTTGGCTACGTTCGGGAGGGATAACCGCTGAAAGCATCTAAGCGGGAAGCCTGCTTCGAGATGAGGGCTCCCACCCACTTGATGGGGTAAGGCTCCCAGTAGACGACTGGGTTGATAGGCCAGATATGGAAGCCTCGTAAGGGGTGGAGTTGACTGGTACTAATAGGCCGAGGGCTTGTCCTCAGTTGCTCGCGTTCACTGTGTTGGTTCTGAAGTAACGACTGTGTCATTGTCCGGTTGGTTTATTTCATAGTGTTTCGGTGGTTATTGCGTTAGGGAAACGCCCGGTTACATTCCGAACCCGGAAGCTAAGCCTTTCAGCGCCGATGGTACTGCAGGGGGGACCCTGTGGGAGAGTAGGACGCCGCCGAACTCCTTTTAGAAGAGCCTTGTGACGGATTTCGATCCGTCACAAGGCTCTTCTGCGTTTTAGGGCCGTCGCATGAGATTCCGGGGCGTTGGTTGCTGCCGTATGCCGGCTGGCTGTCAGCTAGGCGGGTTGTCGCCCTTCAATAAGTGGTGCGGCAGGCGGCAGACTGGGCGGATGGCTGATCAGAGCGTGGAAGCACCGGACGGTTACGTATCGCACGGTGTGCGGACGGTGCGTTGGGAAGCGT
>NZ_JAGMUE010000504.1:0-1037 GCF_019049165.1 Streptomyces sp. AC627_RSS907 | reverse complement strand
CAGTAGCCCTCCGTGTCGTGCACGATGATGTAGTCGATCCGCTGCGACGCGGGGCGGTCGGCCTTGTCGTGGTTGCCGTAGTCGCCGTCCCCGAGCTCCTGGTACGGCGCGGGCACCGACTCGCAGGACACGCCGCGCGGACACTCGACGCCCGGCCCCCGCTCACCGGCGGGCAGGCCGAGCCGGCGCAGCGTCGCGACGTCGGGGCGCAGGCCGGGGTGCCGGTCGAGCCGCACCCGCTCACCCGCGTCGGTGGTGCGCTGGGCCCCGGTGCGCAGCACCGCGTACACCTCGTCCGCGAACGCCTTGGCCGTCGCGGTGTCGGCGGCCCCGGCGTAGTCGGCGACCGCCGCGTACCAGCGGGCCGGGTCGGGGCTGAGCGGCAGGTCGAGACGTTTCTGCGCGGCGACGAGCAGCGCGGCGCCGCCGTGCACGTTGGCCGCGGGGCTCTCCCGCAGCTCCCGTGCCGGCAACCCGGTCAGCCGCTGGGCCCGCTCCAGTGTGCGCAGGCGCGCCGGCAGGTCGTCCGCCGCGGGCGGCTCGGGCGGTACGGGGGCCGCCCTCCAGGGCGCTCGCGCGTCGTCCCCCCGCGGGTCCTCGGTACCGTGCGCGTGGTGCGTGGCCGAGGCCAGCGCCGTGGCCGCGTCGGTGAGGTGCATCGGCCCGTAGCCACCGCCGACGCTGGGCGCGCCCCGGTGGCCGTCCCAGCGGGACTGGAGGTACGAGACGCCGAGCAGCACCTCGCGCGGCACGTCGAAGCGCTCCGCCGCGGCCGTGAACGCCTGTTGGAGCCCGCCGCCGCGCGGCTGGTCGGCCGTGGCCGTGGGGGCTGCGGCAAGCAGCGGCAGGAGCAGGGCGATCGACGCCGTGGCGCTGAACGCGCGCGATGACGGCCGGGCACGACGGCCGGCGTAGCCGCTCGCCGCCGTTCGTTTCCGGGTGAATCCTGGCAACCTTGGCAACGCAGCCTCCTCAAGCTGAGCCGTAGCTCCCACGCGGGGTGGCGCGCGGGAGCGATCGGGCGTGCGGGGCTGAAC
>NZ_JAGMUE010000503.1:0-671 GCF_019049165.1 Streptomyces sp. AC627_RSS907 | reverse complement strand
CCGTAGGACAGCGGTGTGGTGGTTGTCATGGGGCTCACTCTCGCAGTCGGCCCGCACATCAGGTAGTCATGTGATCGAAACCCGCCCGGGGTGTCGCACCCACCGACGCGGATGGACAATCCTCGCGCGTGACGCCGACGCGGACACGCCGCGCATCGCCGCCAGAACACGGAGAACAACGACATGCCGCTGGACCGTAGGAAGTTCCTGGGCCGCTCCGCCGCGACGGGCGCCGCCGTGGCGCTGGCCGGCACGGCGACCGTGGCCGCGTCGCCCGCCGCCGGGCGCCGGCCGGGCAGGCGGTACGAGTTCAGCGTCCTGGGCACCACCGACCTGCACGGCAACGTCTTCAACTGGGACTACTTCACCGACGCGGAGTTCGACGACAAGGAACACAACGACATCGGGCTCGCCAAGATCTCCACGCTGGTCAAGCAGGTCCGCGCGGACCGCGGCGCGCGCGACACGCTGCTGATCGACGCCGGCGACACCATCCAGGGCACCCAACTGTCGTACTACTACGCCAAGGTGGACCCGATCACCGGCCCCGGCGGCCCGGTGCACCCGATGGCCAGGGCGATGAACGCGATCGGGTACGACGCGGCGGCGCTGGGCAACCACGAGTTCAACTACGGCATACCGGTGTTGCGGAAGTTCGCCGAGCAGTGCGA
>NZ_JAGMUE010000502.1:0-804 GCF_019049165.1 Streptomyces sp. AC627_RSS907 | reverse complement strand
GTGCATGCGCGCGTCGGTGTCGAAGAGTGTCAGCTCTTCTGTGTGCAGGAGGTGTTGCACGATGAAGCTTCGGCTGGCGACTTTCCACAGGCCACGACCTCGGTTGAGGTGCGCGATGGCGTCCATCTCGACGGAGGTCAGGCCGAGCAGGGAAGCGGCGGCGGCGAGTTGGTCGGTTTCCTGGCGGTAGATGATGCGGGTGGAGCAGTCGGCGAGGAGTCCCTCGGCCAGGGCTCGTCCCTGTGAGCCGGCGTCGCCGGCGGTCAGCAGGTCGGAGAGCCGGTGGACGACCAGGAGGTTGGCGATGCCAAGGCCGCGGCTGAGCTTCCACTGGGCCTGCATGCGCTGGAGTAGTCCGACGTGCCGCATCACTCGCCATGCCTCGTCGTACACGATCCAGCGCCGGCCGCCGTTCGGGTCGGCGAGGGCGGATTCCATCCAGGCGCTCGCGCAGGTCATCGCCAGCACGAGGCCGGTGTCGTCACCGGAGCCGCCGAGTCGGGAGAGGTCGATGGTGAGCATCGGCGCGTTGGGGTCGAAGGTGACGGTGGAGGGGGCGTCGAACATGCCGGCCAGGTCACCGTGAACAAGACGGCGCATCGCGTGCGCCAGGTCGCGGGCGGCGTCACCGAGTTGGCCCGCGCTCATCCCGGCCCCCTGGCTGAGGGCGTTGGGGTTGTTGAGGCTGGCGGCGATGTCGCCCAGGAGCGGGGTGCGGCCGGTGGCGGAGGCGGAGGTGACCACCGTGTCCAGGGCGACATCCAAGGCGGTGTGATCCATGGGCATCAGGTCGCGGCCCGGGAC
>NZ_JAGMUE010000501.1:0-553 GCF_019049165.1 Streptomyces sp. AC627_RSS907 | reverse complement strand
GGCCAGCGGCGGGTGGCGCGCCCGGGCGCCGGGCGCCGGCGCGCGCCACCGGCCTCGCGGGCGCCGCGCGCCGGTCAGCGGAAGCGGTCGGCGCGCTCGGCCGCCCAGTCGGCGAAGCTCCGCGCGGGGCGGCCGGTGACCTCCCGCACCGTCGGCACCACCGTGTACCCCTCGGGCGGCGGGTCGCGGTGCCACTCCGCCAGCATGTCGACGGCCTCCGGCGACGCCCCCGACTCCCGCCACCGCTCGCGCGCCTGCTCCTCGGTCAGTTCGACGTAGCGCAGTTCGCGCCCGAGCGCCGCGCCCAGCACCGCGACCTTCTGCGGGACGGTCAGCGCCTCGGGGCCGCTGAGGACGTAGCGCCGGCCGGCGTGGCCGTCCTCGGTGAGCGCGTGCACGGCCACCGCCGCGACGTCGCCCTCGTGGACCGAGGCGTTGCGCGCCCGCGCGAACGGCTCGCGCACCACGCCCTCGGTACGGATGGAGTCCGCCCAGGTCAGCGCGTTGGACATGAACTCGCCCGGCTGGACGAAGGTCCAGGGCGTGGGGCATG
>NZ_JAGMUE010000500.1:0-767 GCF_019049165.1 Streptomyces sp. AC627_RSS907 | reverse complement strand
GGTTGAAGCTGATGCCGAGGAACGGGCCGCCGAGCACCAGGAGTACGACGATGACGCCGGAGGCGAACGGGACCGGGCGGCGCATCACCCTGGTGGCGACCTTGTGCCAGAAGCCGTCCTCGACCGACCTGGTCCGCTGCTTGGTCCACGACCACTTGTTGATGCGCGGCCCGATGACGGCCAGCAGCGCCGGCAGCATCACCAGGGTGGAGAGCGCGGCGAAGGCCACGACGGCGATGCCGGAGTAGGCGAAGGACCGCAGGAAGTACATGGGGAACAGCAGCAGGGCGGAAAGCGACAGAATGACGGTGATGGCCGAGTAAAGCACCGTACGGCCGGCGGTCTTGACGCTCGTGGCGACCGCTTGCTCGACCGTCGCGCCCTTTCCGAGTTCTTCGCGGTATCGGCTGACGACAAAGAGGCTGTAGTCGATGCCGAGACCGAGTCCGAGCCCCGTTGTCATATTCATCGCGAACACCGAGACGTCGGTGAACGAGACGAGGATCTGCAACACCAGCATGGCGCCGATGATGGAGACAATTCCGAGGGCCAGCGGCAACAGGGCGGCGATGACGCCGCGGAAGACCAGAATCAGCAGAATCAGGGTGATGGGCAGCGCGATGGTTTCCGCGAGGAGCAGGTCGTCCTGCGTCTGGACGTTCAGCTCGCGGTACGCCTCGGCCCGGCCGCCGAAGAGGACATCGAGCCCCTCGAAGCCGTCCTCGTAGTGCGCGAGCATCTTCTCCAGGTTGCCGTCCACCTCGTCC
>NZ_JAGMUE010000499.1:3665-7932 GCF_019049165.1 Streptomyces sp. AC627_RSS907 | reverse complement strand
CTGCGACGGACCATTCGGCGCCGTCAACCCGTTCGACGCACCGTCCTGATTCACCGCCGTACCACGCACCACCGCCAGGACCGGGTGACCCTGCCGCCGGGCATCGGAGAGCCGCTCCACCAGCAGCATCCCCGCACCCTCGGACCAGCCCGTCCCGTCCGCCCCCGCACCGAACGACTTACACCGACCATCCGCAGCAAGCCCCCGCTGCCGCGAAAACTCCACAAAAACATCAGGCGTCGGCATCACCGTCACGCCACCGACCAGCGCCATCGAACACTCACCGGACCGCAACGCCTGCACCGCCAGATGCAACGCCACCAACGACGACGAACACGCCGTGTCCACCGTCACCGCCGGCCCCTCCAAACCGAACGTGTACGACACCCGACCCGACATCACCGACGACGCCGTACCCGTCAGCAGATGCCCCTCCAGCCCCTCACTGGTGTCGAACGCGCCGGTGCCGTATCCCATGGCCGTAGCACCGACGAACACACCCACCGGCTGACCCGCCAAGCCGAGCGGATTGACTCCACTCCGCTCGAACGCCTCCCACGACGTCTCCAGCAGCAACCGCTGCTGCGGATCCATCGCCAACGCCTCACGCGGCGAAATCCCGAACAACCCCGCATCAAACTCACCGGCGTCATACAAGAACCCGCCCTCACGGGCATAGAACGTCCCCACATGATCCGGATCCGGATGGTAGAGCGCCTCCAGATCCCAGCCACGATCCGTCGGGAACGCCCCGATGCCCTCCCCACCAGAGGCCAGCAAGTCCCAGTACCGCTCCGGGGAGTTCATGCCGCCGGGCAGTCGCAGTCCCATCCCGACGATGACGATCGGGTCGTCGTCGATCGAGGAGATGGGGGTGAGGGTGTCGCCGGAGGCGGTTTCCGGGTCGGTGATCTGGCTCAGCAGGAAGTCGGCCAGCCTGGTCGCGCTCGGGTGGTCGAAGGCGAGGGTGGCCGGCAGGGCGAGGCCGGTCGCAGCCTGGAGCCGATTGCGCAACTCCACCGCCGTCAAGGAATCGAAGCCCAGCTCCTTGAACGCCCGGTCGGATTCGACCGCGGCTGTGGAGGCGTGTCCGAGCACTGCGGCGACATGCGTCCGTACCACGTCGGCCGCGAGCCGCTTGCGGTCAGCCGAGGACAGGCGTCCCAGGCGCTGCGCGAACGCGGAGATCCCGGAGCCGCCCTCGGGTGCCGGAGTGCCGAGTTCCCGGGCGACCGACAGATCCGCGAAGAACGGCCGGGCACGGGTGCTGGTGAATGCGGGCAGGAAGTCGGCCCACCGAATGTCGGCGACGGTGACCGCGTCTTCGCCCGCACCGGTCGCGCCGGCCATGGCCGTCAGCGCGTGTGCCGGATCGATCGGGTTGAGGCCTCGACGCCGCAGCCGGTCGGTCACCTCCGTCTGGGCGGCCATGCCGACCTCAGCCCACGGCCCCCAGGCGATCGCGGTGCCCGGGAGGCCCCGCGCGCGGCGTCCGGCGATCACGGCGTCCAGTGCCGCGTTCGCCGCCGCGTAGGCGGCCTGCTCGGCGCTGCCCCAGACACCGGCGATCGATGAGAACACGACGAACGCGTCGACATCACCCACCAGCGCGTCCAGGTGCAGTGCCCCATCGACCTTGCCGGACAGTACGCGGTTGAGGTGGGCGTCGTCAGCATTGACCAGTTCCACGTCCTCGGCCACGCCGGCGGCGTGTACGACCGCGTCGACCGTACCGATCCGCGTGAGCAGCGCCTCGACGGCGGACCGGTCAGCGAGGTCGCAGGCGTGTGCTTCTGCGCCGGGGAGTTCGGTGAGCAGTGCTTCCGCGCCAGGTGCGGCGGGGCCACGTCGGCTGACGAGCACGAGTCGCTCCGCGCCGTGCGCAGCCGCCCACCGCGCGACCTGGGCACCGAGTCCGCCGGTTCCGCCGGCGATCAGAACAGTGCCGTACGGACGCCAGGGGGTACCACCGGACGCCGGGGCCGGTGCCGCTGCCAACCGTCGGACCAGGACGCCGCTGCTGCGGACCGCCACCTGGTCCTCGGTTCCGAGTGCTCCGCCCAGCACCGCACCGAAACGGGCAACGGCCCGGCTGTCGAGGGATTCCGGCAGGTCGAGCAGGCCACCCCAGCGCTCGGGGTGTTCGAGGCCGATCACACGGCCCAGGCCCCACTTCGCGGCCTGCGTGACGTCCGGCGCGCCGTCCGCCCGCCCCGTAGCCACCGCGCCCTGGGTCACCAGCCACACCGACGCGTCACTCTCCGCGTCCGACAGCGCCTGGACGACAGCCAGTACGCCGGTGAGGGAGACCGTCGGGAGCACGAGGATGCCCACCGGGTCCAGCGTACGCAGGCCTACCACCAGATCGGCGCGATCGCCCAGCGGCACGACCACGGCCTCGGCGCCGAGACTGGTCAGGGCCTCGGCAAGCGCGGGCGTGTCGTCACCGACGAGTGCCCAGGTTCCGCGAGGCGCCTCTTCGGTCAGGTCGGTGACCGGCTTCCAGGTGACGCGATAGCGCCACCCGTCGATCAGCGACCTCTCCCGGCCACGGGCACGCCAGGACGCCAGCGCGGGTACGAGCGGTTCCAGCGTGTCGACCGGGACCCCGAGACGGGTGGCGAGCCCGGCGGTGTCACCCCGGTCGATCGGGTCCCAGAAGGCCTCGTCCGCCGCCGCTGCTGCCGAGGCTTTGGCCTCGGCCCGCAGCCAGTACCGCTGACGCTGGAAGGCGTACGTCGGCAGCTCGGCCGGCTGGACCCCGGTGAACAGCGGCGACCAGTCCACCGACACGCCACTGACGTGGAGGGTGGCCAGCGCCGTCAGCATGGTGGTGACCTCGTCCCGGTCACGGCGCAGCAGCGGAACAGCAACCGTCTCCGACTGCTGCACCAGCGCACTCAGCACCGCGTCCGGGCCCAGTTCCACGAACCGGGTGACGCCGTCGAGCGCGCTGACCGCGTCGGCGAACCGGACCGGCCGCCGGACCTGCTCCACCCAGTACTCCGCATCAGACCACTGCCCCGGCTCCACCACCCGCCCAGACACCGTCGACACCGCCGGCACCGACGGCTCACTGAAGGACAGCCCGCGCACCACCGCACGGAACTCCGCCAGCATCGGCTCCACCAACCGCGAATGGAACGCATGACTGGTCCGCAGACGCGACGTCTTCCAACCACGCCCGGCAACCCGGTCGATGTCAGCCTCACACCCGGCCACCACCACCGAACCCGGCCCGTTCACCACGGCGATATCGACGTCGGGGAACTCGGCCGCCACCTCCGCCTCGGAGGCCATGACCGCGAGCATCGCCCCACCAGACGGCAACGCCTGCATCAAACGACCCCGAGCCGTCACCAGCGTGGCGGCATCCTCCAGTGACAACACCCCCGCCGCATACGCCGCCGCGATCTCACCGACCGAGTGGCCGACCAGGACATCGGCCCGCACACCCCACGACGCGACCAGAGCATGCAACGCCACCTCGACCGCGAACAACGCGGGCTGCGCATACCCCGTCTCGTGAATCAGCTCCTCATCACCCAGCACCACCGACAACGGACGGTCCAGATGCACGTCCACATACAACGCCACCTGATCGAAAGCATCCGCGAACACCGGGAACGCCTCATACAACCCCCGGCCCATCCCCACCCGCTGCGCACCCTGACCCGTGAACAGGAACGCGACTTGACCAACGTCGGCGATCCCGCGCACCTCACCGGCGCCGGACGCCACCGATTCCAGACCGTCGGCCAGCGCGCTCCGGTCACCCGCGAGTACGACCGCGCGGTGCGCGAGCGCCGGACGCCGAGCAGCCGCGGCGGCGACAGCACGATGGTCCTGGTCGGTCACGCTCCGCAGCCGTTGTGCCTGAGCCCGCAGCGCCGCGTCATCAGCACCCGACAACAGCACCGGCATCATCGGCAGGTCCAGTGCTGGTGCCGCCACCTCGACCGGCTCCACAGCCGGGGGTTCTTCGAGGATGACGTGGGCGTTGGTGCCGCTGACACCGAACGCCGAGACACCCGCCCGACGCGGCCGATCCCCAGAGCCCTCCCACGGCCGGGCCTCGGTGAGCAGTTCCACCGCTCCCGACGCCCACTCCACATGCGGAGACGGCTCATCCGCATGCAACGTCGCCGGCAGCACACCATGCCGCATCGCCAGCACCATCTTCGCGATACCAGCCACACCCGCAGCCGCCTGCGTATGACCGATGTTCGACTTCACCGAACCCAGCCACAACGGCCGCTCCCGGTCT
>NZ_JAGMUE010000499.1:0-3505 GCF_019049165.1 Streptomyces sp. AC627_RSS907 | reverse complement strand
CGCACCGTCCTGATTCACCGCCGTACCACGCACCACCGCCAGGACCGGGTGACCCTGCCGCCGGGCATCGGAGAGCCGCTCCACCAGCAGCATCCCCGCACCCTCGGACCAGCCCGTCCCGTCCGCCCCCGCACCGAACGACTTACACCGACCATCCGCAGCAAGCCCCCGCTGCCGCGAGAACTCCACGAACACATCCGCGTTCGGCATCACGGTCACGCCGCCGACCAGCGCCATCGAACACTCACCGGACCGCAACGCCTGCACCGCCAGATGCAACGCCACCAACGACGACGAACACGCCGTGTCCACCGTCACCGCCGGCCCCTCCAAACCGAACGTGTACGACACCCGACCCGACATCACCGACGACGCCGTACCGGTGAGGAGATGCCCCTCCAGCCCCTCGGCCGCCTCCCCGGGCCCGCTGCCGTACCCCATGAAAGAGGCACCCACGAACACACCCACCGGCTCCGCCCTCAACCCCAGCGGATCGACACCAGCAGATTCCAACGCCTCCCACGACGTCTCCAGCAGCAACCGCTGCTGCGGATCCATCGCCAACGCCTCACGCGGCGAAATCCCGAACAACCCCGCATCAAACTCACCGGCCTTGTACAAGAACCCGCCATGCCGCGCATACGAGGTACCCGCATGCTCCGGATCCGGGTGATACAGACCCTCCAGATCCCAGCCACGATCCGTCGGGAACTCCCCGATCCCCTCCCCACCAGAGGCCACCAGATCCCAGTACTCCTCCGGCGTCTCCACCCCACCCGGCAACCGCAGCCCCATACCCACGATCACAACCGGATCCTCGGAGGCCACCACCGCCACACCGGACTCCACCACCGGAACAGTCGCACCAGCCACCAGCTCCAGCACGAACCCAGCCAGCCGCTCCGCGTCCGGATAGTCGAACGCCAACGTCGCCGGCAACACACACCCAGTCGCAGCCTGGAGCCGGTTCCGCAACTCGACCGCCGTCAGCGAATCGAACCCCAGCTCCTTGAACGCCCGCCCCGGCTCCACCGCACCGGCCGAAGCATGCCCCAGAACAGCCGCAACCTCCCCCCGCACCACATCCAGCACCACACGCCGCCGCTCCTCCGACGACAGACCCACCAACCGCGCAGCGAGTCCGGACTCCGACTCCCCCACACCCGAAACCAGCTCAACAGCCTCCGGCAAGCGGTCGAAGAACGGACGAGTCCGGCTCGCGCTGAACAGTGGCAGAAACTCCGACCACCGCACATCCGCGACCGTGAGCGCCTCCTCCCCGGATCCGACGGCCAGTGCGAGCGCCTTCAGCGCACCGGCCGATGCCATGGGGTTGAGACCCCGTCGGCGCAGCTGTGCCGCGGTCTGGTCACCGGCGGCCATACCGACCTCGGCCCATGGCCCCCACGCCACAGCCGTACCCGACAGCCCCTGCGCCCGACGCCGAACGATCAGAGCATCCAACGCCGCATTCGCAGCCCCATACGCAGCCTGCCCCGCACTCCCCCACACACCGGAGATCGACGAGAACACCACGAACGCATCGACATCACCCACCAACGCGTCCAGATGCAACGCCCCATCGACCTTGCCCCGCACCACCCGCTCCAGATGCGCCACATCAGCCTCAGCCAACGGCACATCCTCACCCACACCAGCCGCATGCACCACCGCATCGACAGACCCCACAGCCGCCAACAACGCCTCGACCGCGACCCGATCAGCCAGATCACACGCATGGATCTCCGCACCCGGCAACTCAGCCAGCAACTCCGCCGCCCCGGGCGCCTCCGCACCACGCCGCGACACCAGCACCAACCGCTCAGCACCACGCTCCGACACCCAACGCGCCACCTGCGCCCCGAGCCCACCGGTCCCACCCGCGACCAACACCGTGCCCCGCGGACGCCACACCTCACCCTGCGAAGCAGGCGCACGATGGAGCCGCCGCACGGAAACACCGCTCATGCGCACCGCGACCTGGTCCTCCGCGTCGAGAGCCCCGCCGAGTACCGCGGTGATCCGACCGCCCGCGCGGGCGTCGATCTCCTCCGGAAGGTCCAGCAAACCGCCCCAGAACTCCGGGTGTTCCAACGCGACGGCCCGCCCGAATCCCCAGAGCTGCGCCTGTCGGACATCCACCGCGCCATCGGCCCTGCCGGTGGCCACCGCACCCCGGGTAACCAGCCACAGCGGGGCCTGGCTCCCCGCATCCACCATCGCCTGGACCAGGGTCAACGCCTCGGTCAGAGAGCCGGGAGCCGCTACGACTCCGGAGGCACCGAGACCGCGCAGTACGGACGCCAACTCCGCCCTCGGACACGTCGGTACGGTGAGCACCGTGGCGCCGTGCTGCTCCAGCGTGGCAGCGAGTGGCACGTCGCCGACCAACGCCCAGGCGCCCGAGAGCCGCACCGCTCCGGGCTCCGGGAACGGTTCCCAGGCGACCCGGTAACGCCAGCCGGCCAGCGTCGACCGCTCCCTGCCCTGGGCACGCCAACCGGCCAGCGCCGGCAGGACGCCTTCCAGCGCGCTTTCCTCGACACCGAGCTGTGCGGCCAGGCCGGGCAGGTCGCCCTGCTCGATCCGGTCCCAGAACCCCGCCTCGATCGGGTCAGGCGCAGAAGACCTGAACTCGAGCCAGTAGTGCTGGTGCTGGAAGGCGTACGTCGGCAGCTCGGCCGGCTGGATGCCGGTGAACAGCGGCGACCAGTCCACCGACACGCCGTTGACGTGGAGGGTGGCCAGCGCCGTGAGCACGGTGGTGACCTCGTCGCGGTCACGGCGCAGCAGCGGAACAGCAACCGTCTCCGGCTGCTGCACCAGCGCACTCAGCACCGCGTCCGGGCCCAGTTCCACGAACCTGGTCACGCCGTCGAGCGCGCTGACCGCGTCGGCGAACCGGACCGGCCGCCGAACCTGCTCCACCCAGTACTCCGGATCCGACCACTGCCCCGGCTCCACCACCCGCCCAGACACCGTCGACACCGCCGGCACCGACGGCTCGCTGAAGGACAGCCCGCGCACCACCGCACGGAACTCCGCCAGCATCGGCTCCACCAACCGCGAATGGAACGCATGACTGGTCCGCAGACGCGACGTCTTCCAACCACGCCCGGCAACCCGGTCGATGTCAGCCTCACACCCGGCCACCACCACCGAACCCGGCCCGTTCACCACCGCAATGTCAACGTCGGGGAACTCCGCCACCACCTCCGCCTCGGAAGCCATGACCGCGAGCATCGCCCCACCAGACGGCAACGCCTGCATCAAACGACCCCGAGCCGTCACCAGCGTGACCGCATCCTCCAGCGACAACACCCCCGCCACATAAGCCGCCGCAACCTCACCAACCGAATGCCCCACCAGGACATCGGCCCGCACACCCCACGACGAAAGCAAGGCATGCAGGGCCACCTCGACCGCGAACAACGCGGGCTGCGCGTACCCGGTCCGGTGGATCAGTTCCTCGTCGCTCCACACGGCTGACAACGGACGGTCCAGA
>NZ_JAGMUE010000498.1:0-595 GCF_019049165.1 Streptomyces sp. AC627_RSS907 | reverse complement strand
GGTGGCAAAGGAGGCGCGGTAGATGGCCGCGCCGTCCTTCTCGTAGTCGAACACAGTGTCCTCGTTGTCCCTTGATGTTCCTGATGGCCTTCGATGTCCCGGGCTGTGCCCGGCCCCGGCACGACCGGGGCGGCGTCGGGTCACGGCACGCGTCGCGCCGCCGCCACCGTGGTCGCCAACTCCGCGAGCCGGAGCGGCCCCACGGGAGCCGCCGCCTCCGTCGGGCCCGGTGCGTCCGGGCGGTCCGTCGCGTCCGGGCGCACCGGCGCGTCCGGCGTCCCCACGCGCTCCGCCTCCGCCGCGCCCGGCGTCGGCCCGCCGGGCCGTGGCGCGGGCGCCACCTGGCGGGCCGCCGTACGCTCCGTACCCTCGATCGAGATCCGATAGCCGTCGGCGCCGGCCAGCACGTCCACCCAGCGGCCCCGAGGGTGGCCGCAGCGGCGCTCGCAGCCCGACCAGTACACCGGCAACCTCCGCTCGGGCCGCCGGGCGGCGGGCGTCGGCTCGGTCGGCGACGGCGTGGTCGCGGCCAGCGCGCCGGCCGCGTCCGCTCGTACGTCGGCCAGCGACTTCGCGCAGCCGGGCCGCCCCGTTC
>NZ_JAGMUE010000054.1:0-30745 GCF_019049165.1 Streptomyces sp. AC627_RSS907 | reverse complement strand
GCAGCCCCGGCCACCGCCGGCTCCTCCACCGGCTCCTCCACCGGAGCCTGCTCCAGGATCAGATGGGCGTTCGTACCGCTGACACCGAAGGCGGAGACACCGGCGCGACGCGGGGCACCCTCCTCGCCCCACTCCCGCGCCTCGGTCAACAACTCCACCCGGCCCGCCGACCAGTCGACGGCCCGGCTCGGGGTATCGACATGCAGCGTCTTCGGCAGCATGCCGTTGCGCATGGCCAGCACCATCTTGATGACGCCGCCGACGCCGGCCGCCGCCGCCGAGTGGCCGATGTTGGACTTCAGCGAACCCAGCCACAGCGGCCGGTCGCGGTGGCGGCCGTAGGTGGCCAGCAGGGCCTGCGCCTCGATCGGGTCGCCCAGCTTGGTGCCGGTGCCGTGCGCCTCGACCGCGTCGATGTCGCCCGGGGAGAGCTGCGCGTCGGCGAGCGCCTCCTTGATGACGCGCTGCTGCGACGGACCGTTGGGCGCGGTCAGCCCGTTGGAGGCACCGTCCTGGTTGACGGCGCTGCCGCGGATCACCGCGAGGATCCGGTGGCCGTTGCGCTGCGCGTCGGAGAGGCGCTCGAGGACCAGGACGCCGACGCCCTCGGACCAGCCGGTGCCGTCGGCGGCGTCGGCGAACGCCTTGCAGCGGCCGTCGGGGGCGAGACCGCGCTGCCGGCTGAAGGCGATGTACGCGTCCAGGGTGGCCATCACGGTGACGCCGCCGGCCAGCGCCATGGTGGTCTCGCCGGTGCGCAGTGCCTGGACGGCCAGGTGGATGGCGACCAGCGAGGAGGAGCAGGCGGTGTTGATGCTGACCGCCGGGCCTTCGAGGCCGAGGACGTAGGAGACGCGGCCGGACACCACGCTGTCGGCGGTGCCGGTGTCCAGCAGTCCCTGGAGTTCGGGGACGTCCTTGGAGCGGTCGCCGTAGCCGTTGCCGATGGCGCCGATGTACACGCCCGTCTTGGTGCCGCGCAGCGTGTGCGGGTCGAGTCCGGCGCGTTCGACGGCGGTCCAGGCGGTCTCCAGGAGCAGCCGCTGCTGCGGGTCCATGGAGAGGGCCTCGCGCGGCGAGATGCCGAAGAAGCCCGCGTCGAACAGGCCCGCGTCGTGCAGGAAGCCGCCGTTGCGGGTGTAGGACGTGCCGGTCCGCTCCGGGTCGGGGTCGTAGCGGCCCTCCAGGTCCCACCCCCGGTTGACGGGCCACTCGGTGATCGCGTCGGTGCCTTCGGCGACCAGGTTCCACAGGTCCTCGGGGGACTCGACGCCGCCCGGGAACCGGCAGGCCATGCCCACGATGGCGATCGGCTCGTGCTGGGCCTGGCGGAGCGCGCGCAGCGCCTCCTTGGTCTGACCGAGCTCCGCCGTGGCACGCCTGAGGTAGTCCAGCAGCTTCTTGTCGTCTGTCATGGTGTTACCGGGCTCCTCAGGCGCTGCCGAAGTTGTTGTCGAGTAGGTCGAACAGTTCGTCGGCGCTGGCCGAACTGAGTTCACCGGCCTCGGCCGGTGCGCTGCGTTCGTCCCAGCGGCGCAGCAGGGTGTGCAGTCGGGTGCTGATCTCGTCCACGACCGGCAGTCGTCCCAGGGCTCGCTCCAGACGGTCGAGTTCGGCCAGCACCGGGGCTACGGGGTCGGGCCCGGCGAGCAGTTCGCCGTGCAGGTGGTCCGCGAGGGCGGCCGGCGTCGGGTGGTCGAACACCACCGTCGGGGAGACGGCCAGCCCGGTGGCCGCGCAGAGCCGGTTGCGGAACTGGACGGCGAGCAGCGAGTCGAAGCCCAGGTCGGCGAAGGGCGCTTCGGGCCGGAGGGCGCCGGGCGTGTCGTGGCCGAGGGCGGCCGATGCCTGCTCGGTGACCAGGTCGAGCAGGGCCCGGCGCTGGTCGGCCTCCGGCAGTGCGGACAGCCGCTGGGCGAGGTCGTCACCGTGCTCCTCCGGTGCGGCCTCGGGCAGTTCCGAGATCAGGTTGAGCTGGCGCGGGGTGGAGACCGCCGAGACGATCAGATCCCAGTCGACGTCGGCCACGATGAGCGCGGGCTCGCCGCGTTCGACGGCCCGCCGGACCGCCGCCATCACCGTGTCGGCGGATACCGATCTCTCGGCGGGTGCCTGCGGCTCCCAGCCGCCGACGGCGACGGAGACGGCGCGGACGCCACGGTCGCGCAGCCGGGCGGTGAGCGCGGCCAGGCCCGCGTACCGGGCGGTGCCGGCGGCCTGCCGTGCCGCGCCCCAGACGCCACTGAGCGGGTGGAGCAGGACGAAGGTGTCCATGGTGCCGTCGGGTTCGGCCGGTACGGACAGCACGGCCTCGGTGACCGGGCCGCCGGGCGGCTCGGCGGGCGCGACCTGGATCACGGTGCGCTCGCCGGGCTCGGGCCGTGCGGCGGGGTCGGCGCTGACGCGGACGCCCTCGGCGCCGTGCCGCTCCAGCCAGCCGGCGATCCCGGCGGCCAGGGGCTCGTCGGCGCCGCGGACCAGGACGCGGCCGGGTGCCCAGCGTTCGGCGGGCGGCGCGGCCTGCGGGGCGCGGACCAGACGCCGGGCGTACACGCCGTCGGCGCGGACCTTCACCTGGCTCTCGGTGCCGCCCAGGACGGTGCGCAGGCGGCGTACGACCGTGTCGTCGGGGGCGGCGGGCAGGTCGACCAGGCCGCCCCAGCGCTCCGGCTGCTCCAGGCCGACGACCTGGCCGAGGCCCCACAGCGTGGCCTGCTCGGGGTCCTGCTCGGCCTCGGTGGTGATGCACCACAGGGGGGCCCGGACGCCGGCCGCGTCCAGGGCGCGCACCAGGGCCGGGGTGTCGGCGGGCGCCAGCAGGGAGAGCACGCCGGCGACGGGGCCGGTGACGTTCTTGAGGCCGGCGTCGGTGGTGACGGGCCCGGGCAGGGCGGCGACGAGCGGGTGACCGCCGTCGGGCACGACGACCGCCCAGTCGTCCAGCGCTGCCGACGCGTCCTGGTCGGGCAGCGCGTGCCACTCGGTGCGGTACAGCACGTCGGGAGCCTGCTGCGGGGGGCCCGCCGCGGACCTGCCGGGTGTGGGCAGCCAGTAGTGCTCGCGCTGGAAGGGATAGGTCGGCAGCTCGGCCCGCCGGCCGGGGCCGGTCAGGGCAGTCCGGTCGACGTCGGCGCCGGCGACCCACGCCTCGGCGAGGGCGGCGTGCATGCGCTCCCGGCCGCCCTGGCCGCGCCGGAGGGTACCGACGGTGGAGACCGGGAGCCCGGCGTCCGCGGCGGTGCCCTCGATGCCGGCGACCAGCACCGGGTGCGGGCCGGCCTCGACGAACAGGGTGTGTCCGGTGCGCAGCAGCCGTTCGGTGGCCGCGTGGAGGGCGACCGGTTCGCGCAGGTTCCGGTACCAGTACTCGGCGTTCATCGCGGTGCCGTCGACGAAGTCCGCGGTGACGGTGGACAGCAGGGGGACCTCGCCCGGGGCGGGCCGGACACCGGCCAGTTCGGCGAGGAGTTCCTCCCGCACCTCCTCCACGTGGGCGGAGTGCGAGGCGTAGTCGACGGGGAGGCGCCTGGCCCTTACGCCGCGGGCCTCGCAGTCGGCGACGAGGGCGTCGAGCGCCTCGGGGTCGCCGGCGACGACGGTCGATGCGGGGCCGTTGACTGCGGCGATTGCGATGCGCCCGGCGTGGCCGTCCAGGAGGCCGTGGACGGTGGGTTCGTCCGCGGCCACGGAGACCATGCCGCCCTTGCCCGCCAGGGAACGGCGGATGGCCCGGCTGCGCAGCGCCACGATCTTCGCGCCGTCCTCCAGGCTCAGCACTCCGGCCACCACGGCCGCGGCGATCTCGCCCTGCGAGTGACCCACGACGGCGTCCGGGTGGACGCCGTAGGAGTGCCAGAGCGCGGCGAGCGAGACCATGACGGTGAAGAGGGCGGGCTGGACGACGTCGACCCGGGCCAGGGCCGTCTCGTCCGCGAGGACCTCGCGCAGGGACCAGTCCACGTATGGGGCGAGAGCCTCGGCGCACGCATCCAGACGAGCAGCGAACTCCGGCTCGGCGTCGGCGAGTTCCAGCGCCATGCCGGTCCACTGCGTGCCCTGGCCGGGGAAGACGAACACCGTGCGGCCGGAGCCGGCCTCGCCCGCGACGGCGTTCGGCGCGGTGTCGGGCGCGGCGAGGGCGGACAGCAGGGCGTCGCGGTCGGACCCCAGGACGGCCAGGCGCCGCTCGAAGCGGGTCCGGTCGGCCAGCGTGCGGGCCACGTCGGCGGCGGGCACGTCGGTGTCGCGCAGCAGCCGGTGCAGTCGTGCGGCCTGTTCGCGCAGGGCTCCGGCGGTACGGGCGGACAGCAGCAGGGGTGCCGTGCGGTCCGGGGAGGCGGGCGCGGGCGTCTCGTCCTGCTCCGGCTGTTCCAGTACGACGTGGGCGTTGGTGCCGCTCATACCGAACGCCGACACACCGGCCCGGCGTGGTCCCGTCCAGGGGCGGGCCTCGGTGAGCAGCCGGACGTTGCCGGCGCTCCAGTCGACCTTGGTGCTGGGCCGCTCGGCGTGCAGGGTCCTGGGCAGGGTGCCGTGCCGCATTGCCATCACCGTCTTGATGATCGCGGCGACGCCCGCGGCGGCCTGGGTGTGGCCGATGTTGGACTTGACCGAGCCCAGCCACAGCGGTTCCTCGCGGTCCTGGCCGTAGGTGGCCAGCAGCGCCTGCGCCTCGATCGGGTCGCCGAGGGTGGTGCCCGTGCCGTGCGCCTCGACCAGTTGCACGTCCGCCGGTTCGAGCCGGGCGTCGGCCAGCGCCCGGCGGACGACCCGCTGCTGGGCGAGGCCGTTGGGCGCGGTCAGGCCGTTGGACGAGCCGTCCTGGTTGACGGCCGAGCCGCGGACCACGGCGAGCACCGGGTGGCCGTTGCGGCGGGCGTCCGACAGTCGCTCGACGACGAGCACACCGACGCCCTCCGACCAGCCGGTGCCGTCGGCCTCCTCCGCGAACGACCGGCACCGGCCGTCGGCAGACAGTCCGCGCTGCCGGCTGAACTCCACGAAGACGTCGGGGGACGCCATCACGGCGGCGCCGCCGACCAGGGCGTACGCGCACTCGCCCGAGCGCAGGGACTGGCCGGCCAGGTGCAGCGCCACGAGGGAGGACGAGCAGGCCGTCTCCACGGTGACCGCGGGGCCCTCGGTGCCGAGCGTGTAGGCGATGCGGCCGGAGGCCACGCTGGTGACGGTGCCGCTGAGCAGGTGGCCCTCGACGCCCTCGGTGGATCCGCTGCCGTAGCCCTGCGTGGCGGCGCCGACGAAGACGCCGCCCTGGGTGCCGCGCAGCGACGTCGGGTCGATGCCCGCCCGCTCCAGCGCCTCCCAGGAGGTCTCCAGGAGCAGCCGCTGCTGCGGGTCCATGGCCAGCGCCTCGCGCGGGGAGATGCCGAAGAAGTCGGCGTCGAAGCCGCCGGCGTCGTGGAGGAAGCCGCCGCCGCGGGCGTAGAAGGTGCCCTCGTGGTCGGGGTCGGGGTGGTAGAGCCGCTCCAGGTCCCAGCCCCGCTCCGCCGGCAGGTCGCCGATGGCGTCCTCGCCGTCGGCGACCAGCTTCCACAGGTCCTCCGGCGAGGACACGCCGCCGGGGAACCGGCAGGCCATGGAGACGATCGCCAGCGGTTCGTCGGCCGCCGCCCGCGGGGCGTCGGCGCCGGCCGTACGCTCCTTCGCGCCGGGTGCGGTGGCGTCGAGTCCGGTGTACAGCCGGCCGGCCAGGTCCGCGACGGTGGGGTGGTCGAAGACCTCGGTGACGGGCAGCCGCACCCCGGTGGCCTCGACCAGCCGGTTGCGCAGTTCCACGGCGGTCAGGGAGTCGAAGCCGAGGTCGCGGAAGACCCGGTCGACGGCGACGCCGTCGGCGCAGTCATGGCCGAGGACGGCCGCGACGTGGTCGCGGACCAGGTCGCGTACCGCCTCCTCGCGGCGCGCGGCCGGCAGTCCCGCGAGGTGAGCGGCGAACGCGGACGCCGGGGGCTCCGGGGCCTCCGCGCGGCCCGCCAGGACCGCCCGCACCTCCGGCAGGTCCTCGACCAGAGGGCGCGGGCGTGCCGCGGTGTAGGCGGGGGCGAACTCCTCCCAGCGGACGTCGGCGACGGCGACGGTGGCGTCCGGTCCCACGGCCAGGGTGCGCAGGGTGGAGACGGCCGCGGCGGGTGCCAGGGCGGCGAGGCCGCGGCGGCGCAGCCGGTTCAGCGCCTCGTCGTCGGCCATGCCGCCGCCGGCCCAGGGGCCCCAGGCGACGGAGACGGCGGTGAGCCCGCGGGCCCGGCGCCGGGCGGCCAGCGCGTCCAGGTGGGCGTTGGCGGCGGCGTAGGCGCCCTGCCCTCCGCTGCCCCAGACGCCGGCGATGGAGGAGAACAACACGAACGCGTCCAGCGGGGTGTCCCCGAGCAGTTCGTCCAGGTGGCGGGCGCCCAGCACCTTGGCCGCCGCGATCTCGCCGAGCGCGGCCACGCTGTCGTCCTCGACGGACCCGAGGCCGAGTGCCCCCGCGGTGTGCACGACGGCGGCGGGTGGGTGTGCCGCCAGCAGGGCGGCGACCGCCTCGCGATCCGTCATGTCGCACGCCTCGACGGTGACGCGCGCCCCGAGGGCGGTCAGTTCGTCGCGGAGGGCGTCGGCGCCGGGCGCGGCCGGGCCGCGGCGGCTGGCGAGCACCAGGTGCTCGGCACCGTTCTGGGCCAGGTGCAGCGCCACGTGGCGGCCGAGGGCGCCGGTGCCGCCGGTGACCAGGATCGTGCCGCGCGGCTGCCAGAGCGGGCCGGCCTCCGGTGCGGGGGCGTGCTCCAGGCGGCGGGCGTGGACGCCTTCGGCGCGGACGGCGATCTGGTCCTCGTCGCCGCCGCCGGTGACGACGGCGCCCAGCCGGGTCAGGGCGGTCGCGTCGACGTCGGCGGGTAGGTCGACCAGGCCGCCCCACAGCCCGGGCTGTTCGAGGCCGAAGACCTGGCCGAGACCCCAGGTCCGCGCCTGCTCAGGCCGTGCGGTGTCCCGGTCCTGGTCCACGGTGACCGCGCTTCGCGTCACCAGCCACAGCGGGGCGTCGAGGGCGGCGTCGGTCAGTGCCTGGGCGGCGGTCAGGGTGCCGGCCAGGCCGGCCGGTACCGCCGGGTGGCCGGGGTGCGGCCGCTCGTCGAGCGCGAGCAGCGACAGCACGCCGGAGACCTGGCCCGGTCCGGCCGCGTCCCGCAGCCGCCGGGCGAGCGCGTCCCGTCCGGTGCCGGCGGAGACGGGGACGACGGGCGTGCCGAGTTCCCGGAGCCAGGCGCGGCAGGCGGCGAGCGCGGTGTCGCCGTCCTCGGCGTCGGGGACCAGGGCGAGCCAGGTGTGGTCCGGTGCGCCCGGGGCGGCGGGCTCGGCCGGCTCCGTCCAGCCGACGCGGTAGCGCCACCGGTCGGCGGCCCGTCCGGCGGCGCCGGACGCGGCCGGTACGTGCGGCCAGAACCGCTGGTGCTGGAAGGGGTAGGTCGGCAGTGCGCGCCGGACGGCTCCCGCGTGGGCGAAGAACGCCTCCCAGTCCGGTCCGGTGCCGGCGGTGTGCAGGCGGGCCACGGCTGCCAGCAGGGTCTGCTCCTCGGGCCGGCCGTCGCGCAGCAGGGACACCGCCGGCGGGCTCTCCTCGGGCAGGCAGTCGGGGACCATGCCGCTGAGCACACCGTCGGGACCGAGTTCCACGAACGTGGTGGTGCCGCCGGCCCGCAGGGTGCGTACGGCGTCGGCGAACCGGACGGTGGCCCGGGCCTGCCGAGTCCAGTAGGCGGGCGAGCACGCCTCCTCGGGAGTGAGTTCGGCGCCCGTCACGGTGGAGACGACGGGGATGCACGGCGCCGCGTAGGAGAGGCCCGCTGCGATCCGCTCGTACTCGGCGAGCATGCCGTCCAGGTGCGCGGAGTGGAAGGCGTGCGAGGTGCGCAGCAGCTTGGTCCTGCAGCCCTGCTCACGCCAGTGCCGTGCGAGGCCGGCGATCGCGTCGGCGTCGCCGGAGAGCACCACGGACCCCGGGGCGTTGACGGCCGCCACGGCGACCCGGTCCCCGTACGCGGCGAGCGGGCCGGCCGCCTCCTCGGCGGACGCCTGGACGGCGAGCATCGCGCCGTCGGAGCGCTGGGCCTGCATCAGCCGTCCGCGCGCGGTCACCAGGACGGCGGCGTCGGCGAGCGCGAGGACGCCGGCGGCGTGCGCGGCGGCCAGTTCACCGACGGAGTGGCCGGCGAGCCGCTGCGGGTGCACACCCCACTCCCGCAGCGTGCGGAAGAGAGCGACCTCGACGGCGAACAGCGCGGGCTGGGCGTACTCGGTGCGCTCCAGGGCCGCGGCGTCCTCGTCGACGACCTGGCGCAGCGGCCGGTCCAAGTGCCGGTCCAGCTCCGCGCAGACCTCGTCGTAGGCGGCGGCGAAGACGGGGACACGCGCGTACAGTTCGGCGCCCATGCCGGGGCGCTGGCTGCCCTGCCCGGTGAAGAGGAAGGCCACCGACCGAGCGGCGTCCTCGCGGGCGGTGCCCTCGAAGACCCCGGCCGAGGGGCGGCCGTCGGCGAGCGCGCCGAGCGCGCGCACCAGGGCGTCGCGGTCCTCGGCCAGCACGACGGCCCGGTCGGGCAGCGCGGCGCGGGTGGTGGCCAGCGAGTACGCGATGTCCGTCAGCGCGTCGTCGCCCACGGCCTCGCTCTCGAGAAACGCCAGCAGGCTCGTGGCCTGGGCACGCAGGGCGGGGCGGCCCTTGGCGGCGAGCGGGAAGAGCCGGGCGCCGGTGGCGGGGCGGTCGGCGGACCGTCCCCGGGTGTTCCCGGCGTCCTGCGGCTCGGGCTCCTGGAAGAGGGCATGCGCGTTGGTGCCGCTGATACCGAACGCGGACACGCCGAACCGGCGCGGCGTCCCGGTCCTGGGCTGCCAGGGCCGGGCCTCGGCCAGCGGCCGTACGGCTCCCGCGGTCCAGTCCACGACGTCGGAGGGGGTGTCCAGATGCAGGGACCGGGGGAGGACGCCGTACCGCATCGCCGTGATCATCTTGATGACGCCGGCGACGCCCGCGGCGGCCTGGGTGTGCCCGATGTTGGACTTCACCGAGCCCAGCCACAACGGCCGGTCCGCGTCGCGGTCCCGTCCGTAGGTCGCGATCAGTGCCTGCGCCTCGATCGGGTCGCCGAGGCGGGTGCCGGTGCCGTGGCCCTCGACCGCGTCCACCTCGTCGGCGCGCAGGCCGGCGTCGGCCAGGGCGGCCGTGATGACCCGCTGCTGCGACGGCCCGTTCGGGGCGGCCAGGCCGTTGCTGGCGCCGTCCTGGTTGACCGCGCTGCCGCGCACGAGGGCGAGCACCTGGTGTCCGTTGCGCCGGGCGTCCGACAACCGCTCCAGCAGCAGCAGTCCGGCGCCCTCGCCCCAGGCAGTGCCGTCCGCGGAGGCGGCGTACGCCTTGGCGCGCCCGTCGGGGGCGATGCCGCGCTGCCGGCTGAACGACAGGAACAGGCCGGGCGTGGACATCACGGTGACGCCGCCGGCCATGGCCAGGTCGCACTCGCCCCGGCGCAGCGACTGACAGGCCAGGTGGAGGGCGACCAGCGCGGAGGAGCAGGCGGTGTCGACCGTGACGGCGGGCCCCTCCAGGCCGAGGGCGTAGGAGATGCGGCCGGAGACGACGCTGGCCGCGGCGCCGGTGCTGCCGTAGCCCTCGCTGTCGGCGTGGTCCGCGGGCGCGGCGGCGAGCAGCGCCGGGTAGTCCTGCCCGTTGGTGCCCGCGAAGACGGCCGTACGGCTGCCGCGCAGCGTGGTCGGGTCGAGGCCGGCGCGCTCCAGCAGCTCCCAGGACGTCTCCAGGAGCACGCGCTGCTGCGGGTCCATGGCGAGCGCCTCGCGCGGGGAGATGCCGAAGAAGTCGGCGTCGAAGCCGGCGGCGTCGTCGAGGAAGGCGCCCTCACGCACGTAGGTGGTGCCCGGATGCGCCGGGTCGGGGTGGTACAGCCCGTCCAGGTCCCAGCCGCGGTCGGCGGGGAAGGCGCCGACCGTGTCGGTGCCCTCGCCGACGATCCGCCAGAGGTCTTCCGGGGTGCGTACGCCGCCGGGGAAGCGGCAGCTCATCGCGACGACGGCGATCGGGTCGTCGTCGGCCCCGGCCGGCGCGGGCGCACGGTCCGGCCCGGGGGCGGCGTCCGTGGGGCCGGCCAGTCCGGCGCGCAGGTGGCGCACCAGGGCGGCCGGTGTCGGGTGGTCGTACACCAGGGTCGCGGGCAGGTGCAGTCCGGTCGCGGCGCCCAGCCGGTTGCGGATCTCCACGCCGGTCAGCGAGTCGAAGCCGAGCTCTTTGAACGTGCGCTCCACCGGGATCGCCTCGGCGCCGGCGTGGCCGAGCACGGTGGCGACGTGAGAGCGCACCAGGTCGAGCAGGATGCGGCCGCGCTCCTCCTCGCCGGCCTCGGCGAGCCGCCGGGCAAGCGCGTTCCCGGCCGTGCCGGACTCCTCGGCGGTGGCCGCGGCCGCGCGGATGCGCCGTACCTCGGGCACGTCGTGCAGCAGCGGCCGGACACGGGAGGCGGTGAACGCCAGGAAGAACCGGTCCCAGTCGATGTCCGCCACGGTGAGGCAGGTCTCGTCGTCCGCGACGGCCCGCTCCATCGCGGTCAGGGCGTCCTCGGGGTTCATGGCGAGCAGGCCGTGCCGGGCCAACAGGTTGCCGACGCCGGTCCGGCCGGCCATGCCCGAGCCCGCCCAGGGGCCGAAGGCGACGGAGGTCGCCACGAGCCCTTCGGCACGGCGCTCCTCGGCGAGGGCGTCCATGAACGCGTTGCCCGGGGCGTAGTTGCCCTGGCCGGGTACGCCGAAGGTGGCGGCCACGGAGGAGAACAGCACGAACGCGTCCAGGTCCAGCGTCCGGGTCAGCTCGTGCAGATGCCGGGCGCCGGCCAGCTTCGGGCGCAGCACCCGGTCGATCCGCTCCGGGCGCAGCGCCGCCACCATGTCGTCGTCCAGGACGGCGGCGGTGTGTACGACGGCGGTGAGGGGGTGTTCCTGCGGGACCGCCGCGAGCAGCGCCGCCAGGGCGTCGCGGTCGGCCACGTCGCAGGCGGCGATCGTGACGCGGGAGCCACGCTCCTCCAGCTCCCGGCGGAGCGCGTCCGCGCCGGGTGCCTGCCGCCCGCCGCGGCCGACGAGGAGCAAGTGGTCGGCGCCGCGGTCGGCGAGCCGGCGGGCGACGTGCGCGCCCAGGGCACCGGTACCGCCGGTGACGAGCGTGGTGCCGCGGGGCTCCCAGGTCCGGGCCCGGGGGCGAGCACTTTGGGTCGCCCGTGTCAGACGGCGCACGAACACGCCCGCCGCGCGCACGGCTGTCTGGTCCTCGGTCCCCTGGGCGGGCTCCGCCGAGCCGTCCGCGGGCAGGCCCGCAAGAACGGCGGCCAGCCGGGTGCGCGTGTCCTCGTCCAGGCCGGCCGGGAGGTCGACGAGACCGCCCCAGCGGTCGGTGTGTTCCAGGCCGACGACCCGGCCCAAACCCCAGACCGGGGACTGCTCGGCGGCGGTGAGCCGGTCGTCGGCGTCCACGGCGACGGCGCCCCGGGTGGCCAGCCACAGCGGCGCGGTGAGGCCGGTGTCGCCGAGTGCCTGGACGAGCGCCACGGTGGACACCAGGCCCGCGGGCGCCGCCGGGTGTCCGGGGCACTGCCGCTCGTCCAGGGCGAGCAGCGAGAGGACGCCCGCGACGGGGCCGCCCCCGGCCGCGTCACGCAGCCGCTCGGCGAGGGCCGCCCGGTCGTCGCCGGCGGCCACGGTCACGGCGGTGACGTCCGCGCCGTACGCGACCGGAACGGCCGACACCCCGGCGGTGTACGCGTCCCCGGCGAGGTGCTCGGGCACCACTGCCAGCCAGTGCCCGGCCAGGGCGTCCGGAGCCGGTGCGCGGTCGGCGTCGGGCCGCGGGGTCCAGGTGACGCGGTAACGCCAGGTGTCGGGTCCGGGTCGCGCGGACGCGGCGGCACGCGAGGTGTCCAGCCAGTACCGCCGGGGCTCGAACGGGTAGGTCGGCAGTTCCGTGCGGCGGGCGCCGCTGCCCTCGTACAGCGCCGTCCAGTCCACCGGCGCCCCGTGCACGTAGGCCTCGGCCAGGGAGGTGAGGAACCGTTCGGGGCCTCCGTCGTCCCGGCGCAGCGTGCACAGCACGGCCGCCGGGTGGTCCGGGGTGCGGTCGACGGACTCGGTGATGCCCTGCATGAGCACCGGGTGCGGGCTGACCTCGATGAAGAGGGCGGAACCCGCGGAGAGCACGTCCGCCACGGCCGGACCGAAGCGGACTGTGCCGCGCAGGTTGCGGTACCAGTACTCGGCGTCGAGGCCGGTGCCGTCCAGCACCTCGCCGGCGACCGTGGAGAGGAACGGCACCGCCGCGCGACGGGGCTCGATACCGTCCAGTGCCCCGACGACCGCCTCGCGGATCTCCTCGACGTGCGCCGAGTGCGAGGCGTAGTCGACCGGGACACGGCGGGCGCGGCAGTCCTCCTCCTCGCACGCGGCGAGGAGGGTGTCCAGCGCCTCCGGGTCGCCGGAGACGACGACAGCCCCGGGACCGTTGACGGCGGCGATGGCCAGCCGGCCGCCCCAGCGGGTGAGACGGCGCGCGGCAGCCTCCTCCGACTCGGCGACGGACACCATGCCGCCGCGCCCGGCGAGGGCGCGCAGTGCCTGACTGCGCAGCGCGACGACGCGCGCACCGTCCTCCAGCGAGAGCGCGCCGGCCACCACGGCCGCGGCGATCTCGCCCTGCGAGTGGCCGACGACCAGGTCGGGCCGCACGCCGTGCGAGCGCCAGAGGGCGGCCAGGGAGACCATGACGGCGAACAGCGCGGGCTGCACGACGTCCACGCGTTGCAGCCGGGGTGCTCCGGGCTCGGCCAGGACCTCGGACAGCGACCAGTCGACGTACGGCGCCAGGGCGCCCTCGCAGGCTCGCATTCGCTCGGCGAAGACCGGTGCGGACCCGGCGAGTTCCAGAGCCATGCCGGCCCACTGCGATCCCTGGCCGGGGAAGACGAAGACGGTCCTGGCGCCGGGCAGCGCGGTGCCGCGTACCACGCCGGGCAGCGGCAGCCCGTCACCGGGCGTGGCCTCGGCGAGCGGGCGCAGCCCGGACGGCCCGGCGAGCAGCACGGCGCGCTCCTCGAACGCGGTCCGCTCGGCCGCCAGCGAGTAGCCCACGTCCACCGGGCGGAGCTGCGGGGCGGCGGCCAGATGCGCCGCCAGCCGGTCGGCCTGCCGGTGCAGGGCGTGGGCGTCGCGGGCGGTCAGGATCCAGGGTAGGGAGGCCGGCGCGGCGTCCGGGGCGTGCTGTGCCGCCTCGGACTCGGTGGGCGGTGTCTCTTCGAGGATGACGTGGGCGTTGGTGCCGCTCACGCCGAAGGACGAGACGCCGGCCCGGCGCGGGCGGGCCGCGGCGGGCCAGGCCGCCTTCTCCGTGAGCAGCCGCACCGCGCCGGCCGACCAGTCCACGCGGGACGACGGCGTACGGACGTGCAGGGTCGGGGGCAGCGTCGCGTGCCGCATCGCCTGCACCGTCTTGATGACTCCGGCGATCCCGGCGGCGGCCTGGGTGTGGCCGATGTTGGACTTCAGGGAGCCCAGCCGGAGGGGCTGCTCGCGGTCCTGGCCGTAGGCGGCGAGCAGCGCCTCGGCCTCGATCGGGTCGCCCAGGACGGTTCCGGTGCCGTGGGCCTCGACGGCGTCCACCTCGGCAGCGGTCAGCCCTGCGTCGGCCAGGGCGTCGCGGATGACGCTCTCCTGGGACGGGCCGTGCGGCGCGGTCAGGCCGTTGGAGGCGCCGTCCTGGTTGACGGCGCTGCCGCGCACCAGCGCAAGCACCGGGTGGCCGTTGCGCCGGGCGTCCGACAGCCGCTCCAGCAGTAGTACGGCGACGCCTTCGCCCCAGCCGGTGCCGGTGGCATCGTCGCTGAAGGCCCGGCAGCGGCCGTCACGGGCGAGGCCGCTCTGCCGGCTGAACTCCATCAGCATGCCCGGGCCCGACATCACCGTGGCTCCGGCGGCCAGGGCGAGGGAGCATTCGCCGCTGCGCAGCGCGCGTGCCGCCATGTGGAGCGCCACCAGCGACGACGAGCAGGCCGTGTCGACGGTCACGGCCGGACCGTGCAGGCCGAGGGTGTAGGAGATGCGGCCCGAGGCGACGCTGCCGGCACCGCCGACCAGGCCGTACCCCTCGGCCTCGGCCGGTAACTCGTGCAGCCGGGGCAGGTAGTCCTGGTTCATGGCGCCGACGAAGACGCCGGTGGCACTGCCGCGCAGCGTGGCAGGGATGATGCCGGCCCGCTCGAACACCTCCCAGCTGGTCTCGAGCAGCAGCCGCTGCTGGGGGTCCATGGCGAGTGCCTCGCGCGGCGAGATGCCGAAGAAGTCCGCGTCGAAGTCGCCCACCCCGTCCAGGAATCCCCCGAAGCCCGTGTGGCAGGTCCCGTCGCCCTCGCCGCCGAGCAGGGTGTCCAGGTCCCACCCGCGGTCCTCGGGCAGTGGTCCGACGGCGTCCGTGCCGGACTCCACAAGGCGCCACAGGTCCTCGGGGGAGCGCACCCCGCCGGGCAGCCGGCAGCTCATGGCGACGATCGCCACGGGCTCGTCCGCCGGTGCGGCGGCCGGTGCGGCGGCCGGTGCGGCGGTGTCCGCACCGTGCAGAGCACGGTGCAGGAAGGACGCGACCTCCTCGACGGTGGGGTGGTTGTAGACCAGGGCCGCGGGCAGTCGCAGGCCCGTCGCCGCGGCCAGTCGGCCGCGCAGTTCCAGCGAGGAGGTGGAGTCGAGGCCGAGGGCCTTGAAGGCCAGGCGGACGTCGACCTCGTCGGCGCTCGGATGTCCCAGGACAGCGGCGGCGTGGGATCTGACCAGGTCGGTCAGTGCGGGCAGACCGGTGTCGGCGAGGGCCGTCACGGCCGGGGCGGGCTCGGCGGCCCGGTCGAACCAGTAGGACTGCCTCTGGAACGGGTAGGTGGGCAGGGCGACGCGGTTGGCGCCGGTGAGCAGAGGGGACCAGTCGACGTCGACGCCCTGGACGAACAGTTCGGCCGCCGAGCGCTTCAGCCGCTCCCATCCTCCGTCGTCCCGGCGCAGTGTCCCGCCCGTGATCACGTCACCGGCGGTCCCGGCCACCGCCGAGGTCAGCACCGGATGGGCACTGACCTCGACGAACACGCCGTATCCGGCGTCCGCCAACGTGCGTACGGCCGCCTCGAACTCGACGGTCCGGCGCAGGTTGCGGTACCAGTACCGGGCGTCGAGCTCCGTGCCGTCCGCCCAGTCCACGTTCACGGTCGAGAACAGCGGGACGCTTGCCGCGCGGGGGGTCACGTCCCGCAGGACCTCCAGTACGTCCTGCTCGATCTCCTCCATCTGCGGGCAGTGGGAGGCGTACTCCACAGGCAGCCGGCGAGCCTGGACATCCAGCTCCTCGGCACGTGCCTCCAGCTCCGTCAGTGCCTCCGGGGCGCCGGCGACGACGACCGACGAGGGACCGTTGACCGTGGCGATCGTGAGCTCGGGCCCGATGAACTCGCGGGCCTCCCCGACCGGCAGCGCCAACGATGTCATACCGCCGCGTCCGGCCAGGGCGCGCAGCGTCCTGGCGCGCAGGGCCACCACGCGCGCGCCGTCCTCCAGGGACAGGGCGCCCGCCACCACGGCGGCCGCGACCTCGCCCTGGGAGTGGCCGAGCACCGCGTCGGGGACGACGCCCAGCGACTGCCACGTCGCGGCGAGCGACACCATCACCGCCCACAGGGCGGGCTGGACGACCTCCGTGCGCCCCAGCGCGTCGGCGTCGCCCAGCACGTCGGCGAGACGCCAGTCGGTGAACGGCTCCAGTGCCTGTGCGCACTCGTCCATGCGGGCGGCGAAGACCGGTGACCCGTCCATGAGTTCACGCGCCATGCCGACCCACTGCGAACCCTGCCCGGGGAAGACGAACACCGTCTTGCCCACGGTCGTCGTGGCGTGTCCGGTGACCACGTCCTCGCCGGGCTCGCCCGTCGCCAGCGCCCGCAGGCCATCGGTGCCCAGGGACACCGCACGGTGGTCGAAGAGAGTCCGGGACGACAGCAGGGAACCGCCCAGATCGACGGGGTCGGTTCCGGGGTGGTCGTCGACCCGGTCGGCGAGCCGCGCGGCCTGTGCGCGCAGCGCGGCCGGGGTACGCCCGGACACCACCAGGGGCACGGCACCGGGAGACGGGGGCCGCTCCGCAGGGGCCGGTGCCGACACGTCCGGAACGTGGGCGGCCACCACCACATGGCAGTTGGCACCGCCCAGGCCGAAGGAGCTGACGCCGGCGACCCGGCGGTCGTCGCGCCACGCACTGTGTCCGGTGGCCACCTGGAGGTTCAGGTCCTCGAGGGGGATGCCGGGCGGCGGCGCGTGGAAGTGGAGGCTGGCCGGGATGCTGCCGTGGCGCACCGCCATGACGGTCTTGAGCAGGCCGACCACACCAGCGGCGCTCTCGAGGTGACCGACGTTGGTCTTGGCCGAGCCGACGAGCAGAGGCGAGCCGGCCGGCCGCGCGGCGCCGATCGAGGCGCCCAGTGCGGCTGCCTCGACAGGGTCGCCGACCTTGGTGCCCGTGCCGTGCAGTTCGACGTAGCCGACGTCGGCGGGCGAGACGCCGGCAGCCTGGTGGGCCAGTGCCACCACCTCGCGCTGTGCCGTGACGTCGGGCACGGTCAGCGCACTGCCGTCGCCGTCGTGGTTCACGGCGCTGCCGAGGAGCACGGCGTGGATGGTGTCGCCGTCGGCGACGGCCTGGTCGAGCGGTTTCAGCAGGACCAGGCCACCGCCCTCGCCGCGTACGTAGCCGTCGGCCCGTGCGTCGAAGGTGTGACAGCGCCCCGTGGGGGAGAGGGCACCGACGCCGGCGGCGACCAGCGCGGTGTCGAGTGCCAGGTTCAGGCTGACGCCGCCGGCCAGCGCGGTGACGGACTCACCGCTGCGCAGACTCTGGCACGCCAGATGCACGGCGACCAGCGACGACGACTGGCCGGTGTCGACGAGCTGACTCGGGCCGCGCAGACCGAGGCTGTGCGAGAGCCGGTTGGCGATGAGGGCTCGCTGAGTGCCGGCCAGCGTGTGATGGGTGATCTCACCGGCCGACTGCCGTCGCAGCGTGGCGTAGTCGTCCCCTCCCGCGCCGATGAACACGCCTGTGCGGGTGCCGGCGAGCGCGGCGGGCAGCAGGCCGGCGTGCTCGACGGCCTCCCAGCTCAGTTCCAGGGCGAGCCGCTGCTGCGGGTCCATCGCGGCGGCTTCGCGGGGCGAGACACCGAAGAAGGCCGCGTCGAACGCGTCCGGGTGCTCGATGAATCCGCCCCATCGCGCGCTGGCGGCGTGCGGGGTCGCGGCGGCGTCGAGTTGGGCGGTCGTCCAACGGTCCGCCGGTGCTTCGGTGATGGCGTGCCGTCCGTCGAGCAACAGCCGCCAGAAAGCGTCAGGATCGGGCGCTCCGGGCAGACGGCACGCA
Organism: Streptomyces sp. AC627_RSS907; assembly: GCF_019049165.1. NCBI lineage: Bacteria > Bacillati > Actinomycetota > Actinomycetes > Kitasatosporales > Streptomycetaceae > Streptomyces > Streptomyces sp. AC627_RSS907. The sequence goes on along the minus strand of NZ_JAGMUE010000054.1, from coordinate 13,260 downwards.
TAGCCGACGACCGCGATGGCAGCCTGCGACGGGACCGTCCTGGTCAACACCTGCTCCTCAACGTTCTCCCCATTTCTCACCCCGAGCCCCATACGGGAAACACCGGAGACAGCTTCAGGTCATGTTGTCCCTGCGAAGCACGACGTGTGATGCAGCAGCAATTCCCCTTTATCGCTGCGGTGAGGGCGATATTTCGCCAGGGACAATCGCCCGTGGCGATATATCGCCGGGGCGAGCAGGTCAACTCGCGGGCCCCATAGGGGTGTTCGTGACCATACCGGAACCGCCAGGCGTTGTGCATGGCGAAACTCGCAGACCGCGTGTTGCGCCCTGACGTCCTTTCGGTCCGATTGCGTGCCATTGGCATCAGTTAATTGCTCATTATTCACCCGCTGTGCCCGCCACCTCCGATTACCGACCGCGTACGACGATCACGTGCTGTCACCGCCATGTGGCGGGCGTCATAGCATTTCACCTCGCCGATACTTGAATCGGCCGGTCGGCGGTTCAGAGCAACTCGTAGACTGATCGGAGTTCGGTCCGAAGCAACGCGCGTCTCGCTGGCGTGTTGGGGACCGGTATGGTCACCGCGGTCTCGCGCCACGCGCGGGCCGGCGGAACGACCGGCACACCCCGACAACCCGGGTCCGCGCGGCACGGATGGACGCACCCCGATGGGAATCGACGATGGCTGAACAGCTCGTTGTCTCCGACACCCTGCATGCCTACGTGCGTGAGGTCTCGCTGCGGGAGGACGAAGTACTGGCCGAACTGCGCGAGTTCACCGCGCAGCTGCCCGCGGGCGCCGCGATGCAGGTGTCGGCGGAAGAAGGCCAGCTGCTCGCCCTCCTGGTGCGCCTGACGGGCGCGGTCAACGTTCTGGAGATCGGCACCTTCACCGGCTACAGCACGCTGTGCATGGCACGCGCCCTGCCGCCCGAGGGCCGTCTGACCACCTGTGACATCACCGACCGGTGGCCCGACATCGCAGCCCGGTACTGGCGGAAGGCGGCCGTCGACGACCGCATCGAGCTGCGGATCGGCGATGCGAGGGAGACGCTCGACGCGCTGCGCCTGGAACGCGGGGAGGGCCACTTCGATCTGGTTTTCATCGACGCGGACAAGAGCGGTTACCTGGGCTACTACGAGAAGTCGCTCGGCCTGCTGCGGCCCGGCGGTCTGGTGGTGGTGGACAACACCCTGTTCTTCGGACGGGTCGTGGACCCCGGGGCCCAGGACGCCGACACCGTCGCGATCCGCGAGTTCAACACGTTCCTGCACGGCGACGAGCGGGTCGACGTGTCCATTCTGCCGATGGCTGACGGCGTCACCCTCGCCCGCAAACGGACCGTCTGAGGGCCCGCCACCACCCGGACCGGCGGCGTGTTCCCGCAGTCGACGGAGCCGGGCGCCATGGCGCTCACCTCGCCGCCGAGCACGAACCATGACCCACAGAAGGCAGGAAACAGGATGACGACCGAGCCGATCACGGTTCTCGGCGCCGGTGTGATGGGCGTGGGGATCACCACACTGCTGGCCGGCCACGGCCTGCCGGTACGACTGGTGGACACCGCCCCGGAGAAGCTGACGCGGGCCCCCGGCCGGATCCGGCAGGAACTGCGTATGGCCCAGTTGATGGGCGCACTGCCGCCGGGCCGGGAGCAGGGTGAGGTGACCTTGCACTCCGATGTGTCCGCGGTCTGCGGCGCGCGGCTGGTGATCGAAGCGATCACCGAGGACACCGACCTGAAGAAGACGGTGTTGTCCGAGGTCTGCCCACTCATCCCCCCGGGCACTCCGATGGTCTCCAACACGTCCTCGATCCCCATCGACGAGCTGGCCGACGCCGTGCGGCGCCCCGCCGACCTGATCGGCACCCATTTCATGAACCCGCCGGCCCTGATCGGTACCACCGAGGTCATCCGCGGTGCGCGCACGGGTGAGGCGACCTTGGACGCCGTACGCGGCCTGCTCCACGCGGTCGGTCGCAGGCCCGTGGTGGTCCGCGACGCGCCCGGCTTCGTCACCAGCCGTCTGCTGCACCCGATGATCAATGACGCGGCGCGGGTGGTGCAGGAGGGCACGGCGTCCGCCGAGGACGTCGACGCCTTGATGCAGGGATGCCTGGGCCACCCCACCGGACCGCTGCGCACGGCGGACCTGATCGGCATCGACAACCTGGTCGACTCCCTGTGGGTGCTGCTGAAGCGCACCGGCGACGAGGGGTGCCGCCCCTGCGACCTGCTGCTGCAGAAGGTCGCCGACGGCCACCACGGCCGGAAGACCGGACATGGTTTCTACACGTACGAGGAGAGCGCGACATGACCACCCCCACTGACCGGCCCACGGACATCCAGTCGGCCATCCTGGCCTTCATCGAGGCCAGGACCAGGACGAGCCTGGAGCCCGACGTCGACATCTTCGCGGCCGGTGGACTCTCCTCGCTCTTCGCCATGGAACTGGTGGTCCACCTGGAGAAGACGTTCGGCATCTCCATCGGTGGCGCTGACATGCGCCTGGAGAACTTCCGGACGGTCGACTCGATGGTCCAGCTCGTGACACGACTGGGCGGGAGCATCGATGCCTGACCGGCTCGCCGCCGAGGTCACCGAGCTGGTCGGTGACCAGTCAGACCACTGGGACCGCAGCGGGCTGATCCCGCACGAGCTGTTACGGAAGATGTCCGGCCGCGGCCTGCTCTGCGCCCAGGTTCCCGAGGAGTACGGCGGTCTCGGCCTGGACAGCGCCCGGGGCGGTGAGTTCACCGCGCACGTCGGAAGCCTGTGCAGCTCGCTGCGGAGCGTGATGACTTCGCAGGGCATGGCCGCCTGGGCCATTCAGCGACTCGGTGACGACGAGCAGCGCACCGGCCTCCTGCGCGGGCTGGTCCAGGGCCGGCTGGCGGCCGTCGGCTTCTCCGAGGCGGACGCCGGTAGCGACATCTCCTCGATGCGCACCACCGTCCGACGCGACGGGGACCACGTGGTGGTGAACGGTGCCAAGACGTGGATCACCGCGGCCCTCTACGCCGACGAACTCGTGCTCTTCGGACGGTACGGGGACGGCGGTGCGGCCGTCGTGATTCCCGCGGACACTCCCGGTGTCACCATCGAGCGGGTTCCCGATCCGCTGGGCTGCCGGGCCGCCGGACACTCCCACATCCGGCTGGATGACGTCCGGGTGCCGGCACAGCGGGTGCTGGGCGGCGCGGGCATGCCTCTCCCCCTGCTGATCACCCTCGTCCTGGCGTACGGCCGGATGTCCGTGGCCTGGGGCTGCGTCGGCATTCTCCGCGCCTGCCTGGCCGCAGCGGGCGCGCACGCGCGCTCACGCCGTCAGTTCGGCAAGCCCCTCGGTGAGCACCAACTGGTCGGTCGGCACCTTGCACAACTGCTGGTGTCCGAGCAGGTCGCCACCCGGGCATGTGAGCATGCGAGCGCCCTGTGGGATGCCAACGCCTCGGACGCGGTCACCGCCACCGTCCTGGCCAAGCACGTCAGTGCCACGCAGGCCGCGCAGGGAGCCGCGTCGGCGGTCCAGGTCCTGGCCTCGGCCGGCGCGGACAACAGTTGCCTGGTAGCCCGGGCCTACCGGGACGCCAAACTGATGGAGATCATCGAGGGCAGCAATGAACTGTGCCAGGTCATGCTGGCCGAGCACGTGCTGTCACGCTCGTAGGAGGAGACGGTCATGGGTGAACCTACGACGGTGAAGTGCCTCGTCTGGGATCTGGACAACACGCTGTGGCAAGGCACCCTCCTGGACGGCGATGACGTCCGGATCACGGATGAGACCAGGCATGTGATCACCGAACTCGACCGGCGCGGCATCCTGCAGGCGGTGTGCAGCAAGAACGACCACGACCACGCGTGGCAGCGCCTGGAACAACTGGGAGTGGCCGAGTACTTCGTCCTCCCGCACATCGGCTGGGGGCCGAAGTCCGACTCGGTCCGGTCCGTCGCCGAACGGCTCGACTTCGCCCACAGCGCCATGGCGTTCATCGACGACACGCCGGCCGAGCGCGCCGAGGTGTCCTACCACCTGCCGGACGTGCGCTGTTACGACGACGGGCAGCTGACGGAGCTGCTGGACCTTCCCGAGTTCAGTCCGGCCACCGTCACGGTGGACTCGATGCGGCGCCGTCAGATGTACCAGGCCGGCTTCCGCCGGGATGCCGAGCGCGAGGAGTACAAAGGAGCGGACGAGGACTTCCTGCGCTCGCTCGACCTGTGGATGTCGATCAGCAGGGCGACCGGGAACGAGCTGAGCCGAGTCGAGGAACTGACCCTGCGCACGAGTCAGATGAACGCGACCGGTGTGCACTACGACGATTCCGCCCTGCGCCGGCTGATGACCGACCCCGAGCACGAGGTGCTGGTCGTCACCATGGGCGACAGGTTCGGGCCGCACGGGGCGGTGGGCCTGCTCCTCCTGCGCCGGATGCCCGAGGCATGGCACCTCAAGTTGCTGGCGACCTCGTGCCGTGTGGTGTCCTTCGGCGCCGGCTCGGTCATCCTCAACTGGCTCATCGACCAGGCCGCCACGGCCGGGGTGCATCTGACGGCTGACTTCCGGGCCACCGAGCGCAACCGGATGATGGAGATCGCATACCGGTTCGCCGGCTTCGACGACCAGCCCTGTGCGTGCCGGAACACGCTGGAGCCGGCCGACGACACCACCGGTGTACAGCGTCTCCATCTGATCGCCGCACCGCGTCCCGGGCCGGCCACGATGTCACTGGACGCGGTCGACCTCACCGGAATGAGGCCCCGGTAGAACCGGCCCCTGGCGTACTCGCTCGCTGACGCCGATCCGGCGTTGCGCATGGCGGGGCGCGGCGGCGAGCCGGGCGAGTCCTGGGCGTCGGCGTGCCCTGCCATGCGGTGGCCGCGTGCGGGCGGGTGGAGCGACGCGAGCGCGTCCGGTCGAGGCTGTGGAGGAAGCGGCCGTGATGCGGCGCTTGCGGCTCGGGCACAGGGTTCACCAGCGCGTCTCCCTGGCTGAATACCTCGCCGCCTTCCGCAGGACCTCGCATTCCTTCTCCAGCTCGCGGACCTTCTTGCGCAGGGCGGCGTTCTCCGCCTCCAACGGCGTCGGGGGCCCGGCAGGTGCCTTCTTCGCCCGGCGTCCCCGAGGCCGGTTCGCACCGGCCGCCCGCACCCACTTCCGCAGGGTCTCGGAATCGATCCCCAGGTCGGCGGCCACCTGCCGGATCGTCGACTCGGGCCGCGACTGGTACAACGCGACTGCGTCCGCCTTGAACTGCGGCGGATAGTGCCTCATGCCCACGAGACGTCCGCGCCGTGCGCCAACAGGTGCCCGACCGGACGGGCCACCGCTGTGACGCGGTGGACGTGCCGGCCCCCGGGCGGGGGCGTACCCGGGTCCAGTGGGTGCGTGAGGTGCACGACCAGGTCGCGTATGCCGTCCGGCGTCCGGTGCGCGGCTACCGTCGTGTCGACGTGCCGCGGTCCGACCGGACCGTCACGATCGTCGGCGGCGCACGCCGCGCCCGCAGGCACGAGGCCGAGGTCGTCAAGCACGATTCTCCCGGATACGCTGACCAAGACGTCCTCCTCGGCGGACGAGGGACGAGGCACGACAGCATCCTTCCTGCCCGGAACAAGACAGAGACATGCACCGTGAGGGCGCCGGGACACGTCGAAGCTCTCGCGGTGTCGGGCGGCACAGCGGCGGGACAACCGCTGGTCACCGGACGCAGCTGCTCCGCCCGCCCTGTATGACGACGGACGACACCAGGTGGTTCAGCATCGCATCCGGGAAACGGCACGTTCTGCGGCTGCGGTCGTCCTCGGCACGGACGGGGCGAGCGCGGTGGCAGTGGGAAAGCGGTGACGTCGGGGATACGTGAGTTCCCCGGTGACGGTCCGACCACCGACACCGGGCGGCACCCTGGGCGGCGTAGGATGCGGAGGCCGGAAGCGGGGAAGCGCCCGCCCCAGTTCGGAGTCGCCTTTCACGGCGCCGCCGGAAGCCTGTCGACGGGCCCTTCGAGCGGTGCCGCGCCGTGGCCTCAACGAGATCGGAGTGCGCTGTTTCGGACGGGCGCGTCCGTCAGCGCGACGGAATGGACGGATCAGTGACCGACTTGCTGGAACCGAGGCAACACTGGGTCAGGCGGTTACACCCTTCACCGGACAGCGATGTCGCGGTGGTCTGCTTCCCGCACGCGGGTGGATCGGCCAGCTACTTCCACCCGTTGTCCGCTCGGCTGACGCCCCGTGCCGAGGTGCTGGCGCTGCAGTATCCGGGCCGTCAGGACCGCCGGTCCGAGCCTGCGCTCACCAGTATCGACGAGCTGGTGGAGGGAATCACCGAGGCGCTGCGCGAGCACGTCGACCGGCCCCTCGTGTTCTTCGGGCACAGCATGGGCGGGACGCTCGCCTTCGAGACCGCGCGGCGCATGGAGCCGGAGCTCGGCGGGCGGTTGCTGGGGCTGTTCGTGTCGGGGCGCAGGTCGCCCGGCAGCGTGCGCCGGACGACGGTGCATCTGCGGGACGACGCGGGGCTCATCGCGGAAATACGCGAACTGCAGGGGACCGCCTCCACGTTGCTGGACGACGAAGACGTGGTGCAGATGATCCTGCCGTCCCTCCGCGCCGACTACACCGCGGTGGAGCGGTACGTGTACCGGCCGGGACCGGCACTGAGCTGCCCCCTGTACGTCTACACCGGTGACGCCGATCCCCAGGTGCACGAGGAGGAGGTGGCGGGATGGGCGGAGCACACCCGCGCGGACTTCCGGATCCGCACGTTCAGCGGCGGTCACTTCTACCTCGCCGAGCAGAGCGAGCAGGTGATCGCGGCACTGCGTGAGGACGTGACGGGGTTCCAGGAGCGTTCCCGGACCGGCGCCGAGCGCTGATCCGGGCCCGGGAAGGGTGCACGCACCGGACGTGAGGCCGTGCAGTTCAGGTCAGCCGCCGCCGGCGAAGCGGGCGGCGAGTTCGCGTTTCAGTACCTTGCCGCTCGGCCCGAGGGGGAAGTCCTCGACGAACTCCACCCGGCGCGGGTACTTGTACGCGGCGAGTCGCTGCCTGCTCCAGGACACGATGTGCGCGGCCAGCGCCGCGTCCTGATCCGTGCCCGGCCGCGTCCGCACCACGGCGCACACCTCCTCGCCGTACATGTCGTCGGGGACACCGATGACGGCAACCTGGGCGACGGCCGGGTGACGCATCAGCACCTCCTCCACCTCGCGTGGATAGACGTTGTAGCCACCGCGCAGCACCATGTCCTTCTTGCGGTCGACGATGGTCAGATAGCCGTCGGCGTCCTTCATCCCCAGGTCGCCCGAGCGGAACCAGCCGTCGACCAGCACGGCTGCGGTGGCTTCCGGCCGGTTGAGGTAGCCGGCCATGACGTTGTGGCCGCGTACGACGATCTCCCCGGTCTCCCCGGCCGGCAGCAGCTCGATACGGTCCTCCACGTCGGCGGCGGCGATCTCCGCCTCCACGCCCCAGATGGGGCGCCCCACGGTGCCGGGCCTGCGCGGCCACGCCTTCTGGTTGTACGCCACCACCGGCGAGGTCTCCGTGAGGCCGTACCCCTCGTAGATCGGGCAGCCGTAGACCTCCTGGAACTCCTCCAGCACCTTGACCGGCAGCGCCGAACCGCCGGAGAAGGCGCGGTCGAGCACGGGGCGGCGGGCGTCGTGAGCGGCGGCGTCGAGGAGGGCCAGATACATGGTCGGGACGCCCATGAACACCGTGCAGCCCTCGGTGGCCATGAGGTCGAGCGCGCCGGGGCCGTCGAAGCGGTTCATGAGCACCAGGGTGCCGCCGGCCAGGAAACAGGCGCTCATGCCGCAGGTCTGGCCGAAGGTGTGGAACAGCGGCAGACAGCCGAGCAGCACGTCCTCGGGGCCGAGGTCGAACGGAGAGCGCATCGTGGTGCTGACGTTCATCACCAGGTTGAGGTGGGTGATCATGGCGCCCTTGGGCCGGCCGGTGGTGCCCGAGGTGTACAGCACCAAGGCCAAGTCGTCGGGCGCGCGCGGCACCAGACCGTCCAGGGGCTCCGCCCGTTCGGCGAGCACGTCGAGGCGTGCCGGGCCGTCGTCACCCTCGCCGTTCCCGACCAGGACGGTGAGCAGCGGAACCCCCGCCGCCTCGGCCGCCTTGGCGCCCTCGGTCAGCATCGGGGCCGCGCACACCATGGCCTTCGCCTCGGAGTCGCCCAGCACGTGGACGATCTCGTCGGCGCGCAGCAGGCCGTGCACCGGGACCACCACGGCACCGAGCGCCAGCACGCCGTAGTACACCATCGGGAAGTGCGGTGTGTTCGGCAGCAGCAGGGCGATCCGGTCGCCCGGGCGCACACCGTGGTCCCTCAGCACCGCCGCGTACCGGCGGGTCGCGAGCCAGAGCTCGGCGTAGGTGATGCGTTCGGAGCCGAAGACGAGCGCGGGGTGGCCGGGGCGCCGCTCGGCGGACTCGGCCAGTATGGACGCGGCGGTCAGGGTCATGCCGCACCGCTGCGCCGTGTGGTCAGCGCCGGCTTGTCCGGCTTGCCGGCACCGGTGAGGGGCAGCGCGTCGTGGAACGTCACCACGGCCGGTACGTGCTTCGGGGACAGCTCGGCGGCGACGTGGCCGATCAGCGTCCCGGAGTCGGCGGTGCCGCCCGGCCGCACCACGACGGCGGCGTGGATGTGCTCCACGCGGTCCTCGTCGACCACGCGGTACACCGCGGCCTGGGCGACCTCCGGATGGGTCAGCAGCGCGTTCTCCACATCCGTGGGGTGGACCTTGATGCCGTTGGTCTTCATCACCTCGCCCATGCGGCCGTGCAGGCGCAGGAAGCCGTTCTCGTCGAGGGAACCGAGGTCGCCGGTGTGCACCCAGCCGTCGCGGATGATCTCGGCGGTCAGCTCCGGTTCGCCCCAGTAGCCGAGCATGGTGGACGGGCTCTGCACGCACACCTCGCCGATCTCGCCGGGCGGCAGGTCACGGCCGTCGTCCACGTCGCGGATGCGTATCTCCGTGGTCGGACGTCCGACGGTCCGGCGCAGTTCCGGGTCGAAGTGGTCCTGCGGCATCAGCATGCTGATGCCGCTGACTTCCGTGGTCCCGTAGAGCTGGAGCAACACCGGGCCGAACACCTCGACCGCCTCGGCCAGTCGGGCGGGGGCCGCGGGGGAGCCGACGTAGGTGATGAGCCTGATACTCGAACGGTCGGTGGTGGCGGTGTCGGGGTGGTCGATCAGCATGTACAGCTGCGGCGGGGTGATGGTCAGCGTGGAGACGCGGTGCTGTGCCACGGCCCGCAGCACTTCGCCCGCCTCGAACCCGTCGTGCAGGACGACCGTTCCGCCGGAGGCGAGCGCGACGTCGACGGCGGAGCCGCTGGAGTTGCTCACCGGCAGGGTCGACAGGTACACGATGGGTTCGGGGGACTGGAGGGCCACTTGGAGGTTGGCACGGCGGAGTCGGTACGGCTGCGTGACACCCTTGGGACGTCCGCTGGTACCGCTGGTGTAGATCACCACGGCCGGTTGTTCGGGGTCGGCCTCGACGGCGTCGTGGCCGAAGGCGTCCGGGTCACCCGACGAGAGGTCCAGGACATCGGGACCGAGGGCACCGAGGGCGGCGAGACGCGGTGGCTCGGGCAGCCGGTGGCACAGCTCTCGGGCCGCGTCGAGGTTCTCCTTGTCGACGGCGAGGAAGGCCGCCCCGGTCTTGCTGAGAATGTCCAGCCGGGCGGCGGCGGCCAGCTGGTCGGTGGGGTCCACCGCGTTCGTGGAGTGCAGGTGGACCAGGGTGGCCCCGGCCAGGTTGGCCGCGTAGCGGAGGATGATGGTCGCCGGACTGTTGGTGACGGTCAGCACCGCCACAACCGGGTCCTTGCCTTCCGTACTTGGGTCTCGATGTTCTGTGAAGTGCCGGAGCAAAAGTTCCGCTGCCGTGAGAACCGCCCTGGAGAACTGGCCCGCGGTGACTTCTTCACCATCCCTCCACAGGGCAATCCGGTCGGGGTCGGAGGCCAACGCCTCAAGCACCCGGCGGACGTAATTCTCGTTCGAGGACATCGTTACCCCACCATGCTGGTTCGTTTATCGGTCAGTGCAGACTTACATGATCGCGCGAAAGCGCGACAACCCACTTGCGGTAACCATTGGGCGTGCGACCGGTGAGCTCGGCTGCTGTTGGCGAGTTCCCAACTCCCGGGAGCATTGAGCGAGTTGAATGCCTGCCGGAGCCGATGATATACAGACGTTACCTCCATGCCCTACCCCTGCATTGCGAATGGTGAGGCCGCTCCCGCGCGATTTCGCCAGTGACACGTTCGCGCCGGCGCCGGGGACAAGCAGAATCCAGTCATAGCCGTGCGGTTTCAGCCAGTTATGCGCGGTTGCCCGTAGTTGCATGTGGCCTCAGACGGCCTGGAACGAAGCGAGTAGACGTGACGACCCAATATCTGGATCTCTTTGCACGCCTCACAGAAAACTCCGACGGGGGAAAGAGGGAGTTCCTGGAGATCGGACGGCTCGCCGGGAGCTTCCCCGCGGCCAGCGTCCGCGGCAGTGGACCCGTGGCCGGCCGGGACAGCATCAGCGTCTGGTGCAGCAACGACTACCTCGGCATGGGCCAGCATCCCGCGGTGCTCAAAGCCATGAAGGATGCGATCGACGAGCACGGCGCCGGCGCCGGCGGCTCACGCAACATCGGCGGCACCAACCATTACCACGTGCTGCTGGAGAGAGAGCTCGCCGCGCTCCACGGCAAGGACGAGGCCCTGCTGTTCACCTCCGGCTACACCGCCAACGACGGTGCGCTGTCCGTCATCGCCGGCCGCCTGGAGAAGTGTGTCGTCTTCTCCGACGCCCTCAACCACGCGTCCATCATCGACGGCCTGCGCCACAGCCGCGCCCAGAAGCAGATCTTCCGCCACAACGACCCCGCTCACCTGGAAGAACTGATAGCGGCGGCCGACCCCGACGTCCCCAAGCTCATCGTCGCCGAGTCCGTGTACTCGATGAACGGCGACATCGCCCCGCTGTCCGAGATCGCCGACATCGCCAAGCGCCACGGGGCGATGACGTACCTCGACGAGGTGCACGCGGTGGGCATGTACGGCCCGGAGGGCGCCGGCATCGCGGCCCGGGAGGGCATCGCCGACGACTTCACCGTCATCATGGGCACCTTGGCCAAGGGTTTCGGTACCACCGGCGGCTACATCGCCGGGCCCGCCGAGATCATCGAGGCGGTGCGCATGTTCTCCCGCTCCTTCGTCTTCACCACCGCGCTGGCGCCGGCCGTGGCCGCCGGCGCCCTGGCAGCCGTACACCATCTGCGGTCCTCCGAGGTCGAGCGGGAACAGCTCTGGTCGAGCGCGCAGTTGATGCACCGACTGCTGAACGAGCGTGGCATTCCCTACATTTCGGACCAGACGCACATCGTGTCCGTCATGGTGGGGGACGAGGCCGTGTGCAAGCGGATGTCCGCGCTGCTGCTCGACCGGCACGGAATCTACGTGCAGGCGATCAACGCGCCGAGCGTGCGGGTCGGTGAGGAGATCCTGCGGGTCGCCCCCGGAGCCGTACACACCGCCGACGACATACGCGCATTCGTCGACGCTCTGAGCCAGGTATGGGAGGAACTGGGCTCCGCCCGCGCGCCGGCGACCCCGGCCGCCCTTTGATCTGTCCACGTCAAGATGTGCGGGCCACGGCTACGCCGGCCAGATGTGTGGCCTCCGGTTCTTGGGGAGGACGGTGTGCCTCCGACGTTTCACGCACGTACGGCGGAAACGAACGGCGCTTTCCTCACGGACCATGGCCAGGGGTCCTGCCCCACGACCAGGACACGGACATCGCCGAAGGCTGCCGGAAGGCTCGCAGTACATGCGCCTCGGCCGGAAGGCAAGTCCGGCCGGTCCCTCGTACTCGACACACAGATCCCGGAACCCCCGCGCATCCGGAGAACGGGCCGGACTCCCGTGGAGTGCCCGGCCCGTCACGGTGCCGCCCGCGCGGCGCGGTCACGCGTGCCCCCGCCTCACCTGGCGTGCGGATGCCGGCGGCCTCCAGGTGGTCGGCGAGCCGGACACTCGTGTATTGCGACCCGGCATCGGAGTGATGGACCAACTTGCCCGCCTGAACTGGATGTTGGCCACGGCTGTGCTGCCAGATCGCCATCTCCAGGGCGTTCAGCACGAAGACCGTTTCCTTCGCGGTGGCGGCCGACCAGCCGGCAATCCGGCGGGAGAAGGTGTCCACGACGAAGGCGACGTAGACGACGCCGGCCCACGTTCTGGCATGGGTGAAGTCCGCGGCCCAGCAGCGGTTCGGGGCGCCGGCGACGAAGTTGCGGTCGACGAGGTCGGGAGCCCGCCCGGCCTGGCCGCCGGGCAGCGTGGTGATCACGCGTTTGCCGCGGACCGCGCCGGTGATACCGAGCTCGCGCAGCAGGCGTTCGACGGTGCAACGGGCCACGTCCTGGCCCTGCCGGTTCAGCTCCCGCCAGATCTTCCTCGCCCCGTAGACGCGGTAGTTGGCCTCGAAGACCTCGCTGATGTGCTCCTTCAGCTCGGCGTCCCGCACGGTCCTGGCGGACGGCGCGGTCCGGCGTGTGTGGGGTGGGCGTAGTAGGTGGCAGGGGCGATCTTGCAGTCGTGCATCGTCAGCACGCGGCAGATCGGCTCGACGCCGCCGAAGCGGTCCTTGTGCTCGTCGATGAAGGCTACGAGCGTGCGTGTGGCCGGTCGAGCTCGGCCGCGAAGAAAGACGCCGCGGCTTTGAGGATCTCGTTCGCCCGCTTGAGCCCGGCGTTCTCCTTCTTCAGCCGCTTCAGCTCGGCAGACTCCTCCGTCGTCGTCCCCGGCCGGCTGCCGGCGTCGATCCGGTCCTGCCGCACCCACTTGCGCAGCATCTCGGTCGTGCCGATCCCGAGCTTCGCCGCGACCGCTTTCATCGCGGCCCACTCGGTGTCGTAGTCGGGCCGCACCTCGGCGACCATCCGCACCGCACGACGGCGCAGCTCAAGCGGGTACAGGGAAGGACGTGCCCTGACTCGATCCTCTCAAATGATCGAGTCCCTACCGAACCCGGAACGGTTCACAGAGCGCAGACATACCGAGCCACACAATGCGGTGAAGCATCCTCTGACCAGCCTCGACACACATCTTGCCTCTGATACCGCCACCACTGACTGCCGATCAGCACGCGTGCCAGGCCAACAGTTGACCTGCCCTCATGCGCACCAAGGCGTCTGCTTGAACCAGTGCTGCGCTCAGGGTG
>NZ_JAGMUE010000497.1:0-570 GCF_019049165.1 Streptomyces sp. AC627_RSS907 | reverse complement strand
GGCAGCAGGAGGTGCGAGGTCGCGTGGCTGTGCTCCTCCTCGAAGCCGCCCACCGGCCGCACCCCGTCCACCGGCCGGCGGGTCGAGTGCAGGTACGGGGCGAGCGCGAGGCCGTCGGCGACACTGTGGCCGAGCCCGGTCGCCGTCTCCGCGTAGCCGAGCACCACCGCGCGCGCCGCGTCCGCGTCGCCGAGCAGCGCGCGCACCCGCTCGCCGAGCCGCACCCCCGCCCCGTAGACGACGGCGGGGCGCTGCGGCACGTGCTTGCCGAGGACGTTGGAGACCAACAGGTGCGCCCGGCGCGGGTTGCGGCGCAACGCGAGCCCGAGCAGCTCCCGCAGCCGCCCGTCACCGGCGCCGTCCGGGCCGGCGTGGCTGGGCTGGTCGGCCCGGCTGGCCTGGTCGGCCGGCGCGTCGGCCGCGCCGACTGCGGCCACCGCCTCCGACGCCTCCGGCGCGTCCTCCAGAGCGATGCCGAGTTGATCCGCGACCCACTGCCCCGACCACATCACGCGCTGCCCCGCTCCCTCGTCAACCGTCAACTCCCGCACCTTTCACGCATCATCGCCC
>NZ_JAGMUE010000496.1:0-910 GCF_019049165.1 Streptomyces sp. AC627_RSS907 | reverse complement strand
GGCTTACCGTGTTGGACACCAAGACTCTGACCTCCGAGCGACGCATCGCCCTCCCTACCGAGTGCCTTAGACGTCGTCTCATTTGGTGAGTCTGCGGTAGCAGATGAGGCTGCAGGCGATGGCGGTGAAGGCGAGGAAGTGCTCGGCCTTGCGTTCATAGCGGCGGTGCAAACGTCGGCAGCCGCCCAGCCAGGACATCGTGCGTTCGATGGTCCAGCGGTGCCGGCCGAGCCGGGTGGAGGACTCGGTGCCCTTGCGGGCGATGCGGGGCCGGATGCCGCGCTTTCGCAGCCATCGGCGCAGGTGGTCGTAGTCATAGCCCTTGTCCGCGTGCAGCTTGGCGGGACATCGTCTGCGCGGCCCGCGACGGGAGCGGATGGGCGGGATGCCACGCACGAGCGGCTGGAGTGCCTGACTGTCGTGCAGGTTCGCGCCGGAGATCCCGATCGAGAGGGGTAAACCGGTCCGCTCGGTGATCAAGTGGATCTTCGAGCCCTTCTTGCCCCGGTCCACAGGATTCGGACCTGTCAGCTCCCCCCTTTCAAGGCCCGTATGTTCACCGAGTCGATCGCGCACCGCGACCAGTCCAGGTCTCCGCGCGAGCCCAGTTCGTCGAGGATGAGGCGGTGCAGCTTCGCCCAGACCCGGGCGGCACTCCACTCGGTGAAGCGGCGGTGCGCGGTCGGCCCCGACGGGCCGAAGACCGGCGGCAGCTGCCGCCAGGTGCAGCCCGTCATGGCCACGAAGATGATCGCGGCCAGCACCTCGCGATCCCCGTACCGGCGCCGGCCGCCGCCCTGCGGACGTGATGGAGCGGGAGGCACCACCCGCTGGAACAACTCCCACAACTCGTCCGGCACCATGCGCTCGACCATCACCACATGATGCAGACTACCCAGCACCCCAAATG
>NZ_JAGMUE010000495.1:0-641 GCF_019049165.1 Streptomyces sp. AC627_RSS907 | reverse complement strand
GGCGTGGAAGGGGCGGCCCGGCAGGGCACGCTCCGCCATCGCCGCTGAGCAGGACCGGGCGGCCGGCGGTCGTCACAGGCGATCTGTGGACCTCGGCAAGGGGCGCTTCGCCCGGGCCTCTGTGGAGCTGAAGGTCCTTCCCGACACACGACGCATTCGCGCGTACCTGCGCTGGTCCGACGGCGGCAAGTCCCCGGCCCGCTACCTCGGACAGGTCGAACACGATACCCGGGCCGCGAACCTCGCCGAGGGCTGGAAGATGGCCTGGGAGAAGGGCCTTCTCACCGAAGAGCCACCGGCTGAGGGCTCCTGGGCCTCCTCGCCATCGGTGCGCGCCGTGATGCGGGCCAATCGGAGCAAAGACACCCGCCCCGAGCTGAGGCTGAGGTCTTTGCTGCACAAGCAGGGCCTCCGCTATCGCGTGGCGGCCCGGCCACTGCCAGAATTGCGACGTACCGCCGACCTGATCTTCGCTAAGCCCAGGGTTGCAGTATTCGTCGACGGCTGCTTCTGGCATGGCTGTCCGGAACACCTTCGGGAATCACACAAGAACGCCGAGTTCTGGCGCGCCAAGATCGAAGGCAACCAAGCCAGGGATACGGAGACCGATCGACTCCTACGCGAGGCCGGCTGGACAGTCG
>NZ_JAGMUE010000494.1:0-638 GCF_019049165.1 Streptomyces sp. AC627_RSS907 | reverse complement strand
GTTCCCCGAGGACCGGGGTTGGGACACCGACGCCCTGTACGACCCGGAGCTGTCCACGCCGGGCACCAGCTACGTGCGCGAGGGCGGGTTCCTGCACGACGCGGCCGAGTTCGACGCGGAGTTCTTCGGCATCTCGCCGCGCGAGGCCCTTGCCATGGACCCGCAGCAGCGGTTGCTCCTGGAGACCTCCTGGGAGGTGCTGGAGCGGGCCGGGATCGACCCGTCGTCGGTGGCGGGCAGCGACGGCGGCGTCTTCATGGGCGCCGGCCACCCCGGGTACGGCGTCTTCGGCCGCACCGCGCCGGAGATCATCGAGGGCTACGGGATGACCGGCAAGGCCGCGAGCGTCATCTCGGGCCGGGTCTCGTACACCCTCGGCCTTGAGGGCCCGGCCGTCACCGTGGACACCGCCTGTTCCTCGTCGCTGGTCGCCCTGCACTTGGCCGTGCAGGCGCTGCGCAAGGGCGAGTGCTCGTTCGCCCTCGCGGGCGGCGTGACGGTGATGCCCACACCGGAGTTGTTCGTCGAGTTCAGCCGGCAGCGCGGCCTGGCGGCCGACGGTCGGTGCAAGTCGTTCGCCGCGGCGGCCGACGGCACCGGGTGGTCCGAGGGCGTGGGTGTGCTGCTCGTGGAGCGGC
>NZ_JAGMUE010000493.1:0-548 GCF_019049165.1 Streptomyces sp. AC627_RSS907 | reverse complement strand
TTGGAGAGCTGGTTCGAGCGGCGCGCCACGCCCGGCCCGGCCGGCACCCTGGACGCCATCGGACCGCGCGACTGGCCCCAGGAGTGGACGTCTGACCTGCTGGAGTTGATCACGGTCCTCACCCTGCTGGCCGAACTGCGCGAGCCGGCCGGGCAACTGCGTAAGGAGCTGGCCGACGGGCCGCTGATCGCGGCGGGCGAGCTGGCCGACGCGGGCGTGCTGCCGGTTCCGGACGCCGCCCGACGGCCCGCGTCGGTCCTGGACCACCACGAGGAGGGACCAGAGGGCCAGTTCGCGCTGCTGTGAGGCCGCGTCGCGCCGGCGGCGCCGGCACCCGGGACGCCGGAGGCGGGCCAGCGGGAACACAAGGCCGCCTGGCACGTACCGGGGCCACCTGGCGGAGGGCACTTACCGCGCGGGCGCGGCCGGCACAGCGTGAGGCCGACGGATCGGCGGCCGACCGGCGCGACGGGCGCGGGCGAAGGAGGCGGCTCGGGTGGCCTGAGCGGAACCACCGGGCGGGGCGACGGCTGGGGTCGGCCGGGGCC
>NZ_JAGMUE010000492.1:0-789 GCF_019049165.1 Streptomyces sp. AC627_RSS907 | reverse complement strand
CGGCCAGATCGCGGCCCAACTGGGCCCGTCCGGAGGCCACATGCAGCAAGAGCGCGAACACCGCGAAGACGACGGAAAGGCCCAACAGGACCGCGTTGCTTACTCGGCGGCGATCTCGCAGCACCCCAGCGCAGAACAGGAAGAAGCAGACGAACGACGGTACAAAGGCCAGCATGCGCCGATCCTACGAGGCGCGGCGCGATCCCAGCCAAACTTCGTGGGTGCTCCCGCACCGGCCGCTTCGTCGGAGACGCCGGTGGCGCGGGCTGCAGGGCGAGCGAGATCGGGGCAGCCTTGGTGGTCGATGCCGGGCCCGCCCACGCCTTACCTAGCG
Source organism: Streptomyces sp. AC627_RSS907 (assembly GCF_019049165.1). Classification (NCBI taxonomy): domain Bacteria; kingdom Bacillati; phylum Actinomycetota; class Actinomycetes; order Kitasatosporales; family Streptomycetaceae; genus Streptomyces; species Streptomyces sp. AC627_RSS907. The sequence goes on along the minus strand of NZ_JAGMUE010000492.1, from coordinate 455 downwards.
CAACACGGGTCGTGGCCCGTTCCAGAGGGCGACGAGGAACTGTACGAGGCGGCGGCCGACCTCCTCCAGCACGGCGACCGCGTTCGCGCCCTTCGCGATCGTGGTCGTCCGCGAACACGACCGCGAAGGACGCCAGGCCCTCGCGGCTGGTCGGCGGGTAGACCCGGGGCCACAGCCGCTTCTCGTGGTCAATGCGCTCGACCGCGTCCGGCCGCGACCGGGCCCAGGCCCACGGTGCGCTTGCCCGCGCCCCTCGGCGGCAGCCGGCCTCACTCCCAGTGCCAGCGCAGCTTGGCGACCAGTTCGTGCGCGTTCTCGGTGCGGCGGTCGACCCCCACCAGGAGCGCCGGCGCCCCGGCCTCCGACACCCGCACCATCAGGTCTGCCCGCTGCACGAAGCCGTTGCCGAGGGCTACGTCACCGTCGCTGCTCTGAGGGCGCGTACCGGCCGACCT
>NZ_JAGMUE010000491.1:0-604 GCF_019049165.1 Streptomyces sp. AC627_RSS907 | reverse complement strand
CACCTCAGTGCCCAACGCCGCCCGTCCCATGAAGCAGCAGATTAGTGCGTCAAAGCCGGTCGCGGGCGCGAAGGTTGGACTCCACCAACCCCATGTTGCCCGGCTCACCCCACGGGCCCCAACCGCCCCGGTACGCCACGCCGAACGGCCCGCGATCCGGCCACCGCCGCGCGGCCCGCGACCCCGGCTGGCCGCTCCGCGCGGGGGCGCTCGGGCCGGGGGTGACTCCGTCCGGAGCGGCTCCGGCCGAGGGTGGCTGCGGTCGGGGTGGCTGCCGCGCGGTCGGCCGTGGCGCGCGGTCGGCGGTGGCGCGGGGGGAGCGGGATGTGACGGAGGGCGGAACCCGGCGCGAGGGAGGGTCCCCGGGGCCTGGCGGGGCGGCATGGGGGTTCGCCTTGCAGCGCGACGGCGCGTGGGCGGATGCGCGCGCCCCCGTCGTGCGCGCCCGGTGAGGCGTCACCGGACGGTCGGGTAGGGGCGCGACGTGGCCGGCGCCGGGGTGCCGCGACCGCCCGTTCCAGAGCGTCTGGTCGGCCTCAACGGGCGTACGGAAAAACGGAGTTAACCTCTCGGTAACCGTGCGCGACAACGGGACGAATCGCCC
>NZ_JAGMUE010000490.1:0-630 GCF_019049165.1 Streptomyces sp. AC627_RSS907 | reverse complement strand
GTCGGGCGTCGGGCGAGCCTCAAGAAACCGTATGTCCAGGCTTGGATACTTCTCCTCTAATGCGATTGCCAAGGCAAGGTTGGCAGGGCCGAAGCCAACACCGAGAACGTCGTGCACACGCGCAGGAAAAGACATGACAATTCTCCTCTTACTCGCATTGAGTTCAAGCCTAACGCTGAGGGCGTCGCGAATTGAGAACAAGCCCTGCAGGTGAGTCAAACCGTATGCAGCTTTGGCGCGACATGCAGACAGGTTGCAGCGCAACCTGTCGGTACTTTCCTGGGCAGCCCAAAGGCTTCTCCGGGCTGTACTGAAGGGGGCGCTGTAGCGGATCTCGGGCCGGCGTCAGATGCCTTCGAAAACCCGTAGAGAGGGGCGGGTTCGAGAGGCGTGTCGATGCCGGATTTGACCGAGAATCAAGAGTTCCGCTTATCCACTCTGGCGGCAGCGAAGCTCCGCAGTCAAAGGGATTCACTGGTAACCGATAGCGACGATCACAGGCTGACGCCCGTCAGAAGGCGGCCGACGGGACCTTCATTGTTGGGCGCTGGAATTACTGTACCCCAAGGTCGCTAGCAACTGACGCTAAGTCCTTGTTTTTTGCGCATGGGTTGTAGCATGATCAACCAC
>NZ_JAGMUE010000489.1:0-823 GCF_019049165.1 Streptomyces sp. AC627_RSS907 | reverse complement strand
CCCCAGCACGCTTTCCTCGCGGAACAACCTTGCATACGCGTACCGCGCGGTGGGGGACCTGGAGCGGGCGATCCCGCTGCACCAGCAGACTCTGACAGGGCGGGAGCGGGTCCTGGGTGGCGATCACCCGGACACGCTGGTCTCGCGGAATAACCTTGCGGGCGCGTACCGCGCGGTGGGGGACCTGGAGCGGGCGATCCCGCTGCACCAGCAGACTCTGACAGGGCGGGAGCGGGTCCTGGGTGGCGATCACCCGGACACGCTGGTCTCGCGGAATAACCTTGCGGGCGCGTACCGCGCGGTGGGGGACCTGGAGCGGGCGATCCCGCTGTATGAGCGGACCCTGACGGGCTGCGAGCGGGTCCTGAGCCAGAGCCATCCATTGATCGCGGTGGTGCGGGCGAACCTGGTACGGGCGCGGTCCGCTGAGCGGTTGCGGTAGCCTCCGTTGGCCGTGCCGGGGATGTGGGCGTGGGTGGTTCGGGCGAGGCGTGTCTGGCTGGCGACAAGAGCCCGGTGCAAAGCGCGTTCGGCGGTGCGCGGTAGAGCAGTTGGCACCTGCCCGTGGTCTTCGCTTGCCCCGCCCACCGGCAGCTGCTGGCGGACGTGTGCTGAAGGTGCGGCCACCTGGCCAATCCAGCCCTTCACAGCCGGGCGACCCTGATCCACCGGCCGGGTGCCGAAAGCAGCCATCCACTGCAGTGCCGCAGCTCTGCCGCGGTGGGCCAACCAGCCACCGTTCCTTCGCCTGAGGGTTGACCGGACGGCCTGGGGCGCGGCCGTGCGCGCCGCCTGGAGCGACGCCAGGGCGCAGTCGGGGTGC
>NZ_JAGMUE010000488.1:0-748 GCF_019049165.1 Streptomyces sp. AC627_RSS907 | reverse complement strand
CAGCCAGGGCACGGCCGTGAACTGGGTGCGGTGCGTCTCCTCGTGCAGGCACACCCACAGCCGGAAGTCGTGCGGGTCCACGTCCAGCTCCCGCTCGACGTGCACGATGTTGGGCGCGACGAGCAGCAACTGGCCACCGCCGGTGCCGCCCGGCAGGTCGCGGCTGGCCGGCGCGAACGTCTCGTACTGGCCGAGCACCCGGGAGGAGAGGAACGAGAGCAGCATGCCCAGCTCGACGCCGGTCACCTTGCCGCCGACGGCGCCGAGCACGGCCCCGCCCGGCGTGGCGGAGCGGCGGCTCCGCATCTTGTCGAGCAGCGGCCCGAGCACGGTGCGGAACCCGGCGACGTTCGCCCGCACCCAGCCGGCCCGGTCCACGACCAGCACCGGCGTGTCCGCGAACTCACCGCCGGCCGGCGCCATCCGGGTGAACGCGCGCACGTGTTCCTCCGACGCCTTGGCGTGCCGGCGCAGCTCCTGAACCGCCGCCCGCGCCTCGTCCTGGCTCACCTCGGGACCCGACCGCGCGAACCGGATGGCGGTCGCCACCGCGAGATTCCAGTCGACCATCTCGACACCACCGATGCTCGTCATGGCTTCACGGTACGTGGGCCTCCCCGATGTGGGGTAGCGAACGATGTTTCCGCTCGGCTGGCGGACATCCCGGCGGCCGGCCCCGGCACCCCGCGTGGCCTGCGCCCCGACCGCCCGCCCGGCCCGGCCGCCCCGCGCCGGGAGCGGCCGGCGC
>NZ_JAGMUE010000053.1:38681-121495 GCF_019049165.1 Streptomyces sp. AC627_RSS907 | reverse complement strand
GGCCTGTACGGAGTGGCGCAGGGTGTGCGTCGTCGTCCTGGGCCGTCTGGATACCGTGGGCGGGCGGTCCGACGCCGGCTGTTCAGTCGTCGGCTGTTCACGCGAAGAGCCGTCGGAGGGGTCCCGGGGCGCCGGAGTCACCGGGCCGGGGGCGACCAGGGTGGGGGAGGAAGCCGGGACGTCGGCGGGGGCCGGCGTGTCCAAGTCGGCCGGGGTGATCTCCGGGGCGAGGGTGTCACTCGCGGGGGCGGGCCAGGGGACGGTGGGGGATACGTCGGCGGACGCCGTCCTGTGCCGCTGCCCCGCCGTGTGCGCGGTGAGCTTGCGGCGCGCCTGGGCGATCTTCATGCCCTGCGCCTCGATCAGCGCACGGCACTGCTGCACCACATCGGTCAGCGCGGGTCGGGCCACGGCGTCGTGGGCGAGCATGCCGCTCAGCAGTGGCACCAGTTCGCCGGGCGCACCGGAGAGGTCCGGTGCCGTACCGGGGTCGGTGACCAGGTGGAACACCATGTACGGGGTCGCCGCTTCGTGCGGATAGTGACCCGTGGCGGCGAACAGCAGCAGCGCGCCCAGCGCGTACACGTCCACGGCTGCCGTCAGCGGCTTCACACCGGCGGCCTGCTCGGGAGCCATGCAGATCGGAGTGCCGACGACCTGGTGGGGGGCGGTGAGGGAGACGCTCGACTCGGTGAAGGCGGCCAGACCGAAGTCGATGATCTTCGGCCCGTTGGGCCCGAGCAGGACGTTGGCCGGCTTCAGGTCCCGGTGGAGGAGGCCCTGTGTGTGCACGGCCGACAGCGCCTCGGCGAGGACCGCACCGAGCGCTGCGGTGAGGACGGACGGCAGTGGCCCGTGCGTCTTGACGTGCCGGGCGAGATCGGGCCCGTCGACGTACTCGGTGGCCAGCCACGGCTGTTCCGCCTCCGCGTCGGCACCCAGGAACGCCGCGATGCGCGGACCCCAGATGGTCTTGAGCACCTCGATCTCCTGCGCGAACCGCTGACGAGACTCGGAGTCCACGACCGACGGCTTGATCACCTTCACCGCTGCGGGCTCACCGCCCAGCGATTCTCCCAGGAAGACCTGACCCATGCCTCCGTGGCCGATCCGGCCGAGGAGTTCGAAGTCGCCCAGCGCGGGCGGATCCTCGGGGTTCAGCGGTGTGATCTGCACGTGTGTCCTCGGAATTCGGTCTGGCGAGCGTCTGATCAGCCGCGATGCGCGCCTGACGACACGGTAGTGGACGCGGTGGGTGTGTGGGACGCGTATGACGGGACGGCAATATCAACCCCTCCGGGTGAAGAACCTGTGGAGGGTCGGGTCGGGTCGGGCGGGGGAGTCTGCATGCGTGCGGGCACGGCGATGTCATGGTTCGCCGCCTGACGGGCGGAATCGTCATTCGCCTTGCGGCGCCGCGTCCGGAGACGGAAGCAGCTGGCCACCGGTCAATCCGCCCGCCAGCAACCGCGCCGTCTCCGCTGCCAGTCGCGTCGCCCGCACAGCGGCTGTCCGCAGTTCCTGCACGCGCCGGAACGCCTCCCCGTACCGCCGCTGCTCCTCCAGCGGCAGCAGCGGCACGCGCAGCCGGCCCGGGGCGACCGTCAGGACCGTGCTGCCGGTCGACGCGCCCGCGATGTTCTCCTCCGCGCCCAGGAACCCGGCCAGGAACCAGGCGTCCAGGCGTGCCGGGTCCGGGCGGAAGAGATGGACCTGGTGGCCGAGCAGCGCGCCGGCGTCCTCCTCGCCCGCGACCCGGGCCATCGGGCCGTCCGCGCTCGCGACCGCCCGCACGAGGACGTCCCCGGCGGCGATCACCGGCGCCGTGCCGCTGCGCAGCTCCGCAGGGTCGCCGGTGGGAGCCGACCCGCGCGTGATGTCCGAACCGGTGAGCACCGCACGGGGCCCGGCCTCGCGGTCCTCACCGTCCTCCCGGCCCCGCGCGTTCTCCGGCAGCGTGCGCAGCAAGGTGAGCGCCCCGCCGCGCGCGAGGTCGGAGGCCGTCGCCGTCCGCCACTCGCGCGCACCGGCGTCCGAGGCGCTCCAGCCCTCGCGGCCGGCCGTCCGTGCGAGGGCCTTCGCGGCCTTCACCAGGTCCTGGCGCGTGGCGTCGACCTCGGCCGACAGCTTCGCCGGGTCGACCTCCGACCGTGACGCCCGTACGAGCCGCGCCGGGGTGAGGTCCACCACGTCGTCCAGCAGGTCCACCACGCCGACCGCGTGCGCGACGCCCGGCTCCCCCTCGAAAGTGTCCGGGTCCGCCGTGAACGTCCCCCACGCCTCCAGGGCCCGGGCCGTGACCCCGGCCCAGTCCACGGCGGCCGACCGGCTCGCGCCCCGTGTCCGCGCGGCCACCGCCGTCCCCCCGCGCCCGGCCGCCGCCCCCGCCGGTGCTTCCGTCGCCGTGTCGACGAACAGCACGGACTTGCGCTCCGGGCCGCCCGGCTCGGGCCGCTGCAGCACCCACACCTGAAGGCCGACGTGCAGCGGCACCGAGGCGCCGGCCGGCAGCGCGATCACCGCGCGCAGGGCCCCGCTGCGCACCAGCTCCGCCCGTACGCGGCGCCCCGACGCGCGGCCGGCTGTGGCGGGCGGCAGGAGCAGGGCCGCGTAGCCGCCGGGGGAGAGGTGGGCGAGCGCGTGCTGCACCCACGCCAGCTCCGACTCGGCCCGGGCCGGGACGCCGTACGCCCAGCGAGGGTCGTACGCCAGCTCGTCGTGGCCCCAGTCGCGGACGCCGTACGGCGGATTGCACAGCACCGCGTCGGCGACCAGGTCGGTGAACGCGTCCGCGCGGAGACTGTCGCCGGCGCGCACGGTGACCGTGGCCTCCGGGGCGGTCAGCGTCAGGCTTACGGCGCTGCGCCGGGCCTGCACGGGAAGCGTGTCCTGGCCGTACAGCTCGCGGGCGCCCCGGCGGGCGGCGGCCGCCAGCAGGGCGCCGCTGCCGCAGGCCGGGTCGAGGACGCGGTCCGGGGTGCCGGGGAGCAGGCGGGCGAGCAGGTCGGCGAGGGGCGCGGGGGTCCGGTACGCGCCGGACGCGGCGCTGTCCTCCAGCTCCCGCTCCGCCAGTACGCCCAGCGCGGCCTGGCCGCCCTCGTCGCGTACACACGCGTACAGCGCGCGCAGCACCGCCGCGTCGTCCGCCTCGAAGCGCACGGGGTCCGCGCCCGGCACGGCCTCGGCCACCGACGCCGCGTCGTCCTGCGCACGGGCGGCGAGGTCCGCGTCCGGCAGCCGCGTGGTGTCCGTCAGCTCCTCCGGTGAGCGGCCGGCCGCCGCGAGTACGAGGAGCAGCAGATCCGATGTGCCGCCGCTCTGCGCGTGCAGGCGCAGGACCGTACGGAGCTCCTCCGACGGGCTGGCCGCCGAGGCGTGGCCGCGCGAGGCGAGCCAGGCGCGCACGGACTCCAGGTCGTACAGCGGACTGCTCTCCGTGCCGCCCGAGGGCGCGGGGAAGTCCTCGTGCCGACGGCGCCAGTTGCTGACCGTGGCGCGCGTGACCCCCGCGATGCGGGAGATCTCGGCGGCGGTCACCTGGGCGGACGGTGCGGGTTGCGGCATGACTGGATCCTGGCGTCGGTGATCGAGGTGATCACACCTTACAGCATGCGCCAGTCCAGGGATGGTGATTGACGAAGCTTTCACGTAAGTGATTACATGAAGCTGCTTCCGTCGGCGGCCCTCGCTTCCGGCGTGACGCTTGCCGTTCCTGCCGCAGCCAGACCCCTGAGCGGGGCGCGGCGACGGCCGATCGACCATCCGACCAGGGGGACGCCCATGTACCCGACCCTGCCGAACATCCCCGGCACTTCGCCCACCCCTTCGCGCCCGTCACGGCGCGATGCGCGGCTCACCCACGGTGGCCCCGCGCTCCCCTCGTTGAGCGCGGGGCCACCGGCCCGGTCGCGCAGGACCGCTCTTGCCGCGGCCGCGGCGGTCGTGGGCTGCTCCCTGAGCGCGTGCTCCAGCGCCGGTGACACCCCGACCGCTTTGCCGACGGGCACCGTCAGCGCCTCGCAGGGCACCCCGAGCACCGAGGACGTGCAGGACACCCAGGACGACTCCGACGGCGACACTCTGATCGTCGCGTTGGACAAGACCGCCACGTGGAAGAACGGCGTCGCCGCGCACCTGGGCGACTTCAGCCGCGGCACCTCCGGCGAGTACGCCAGCCCGTCCGGCGAGGCCTACCTGGCCTTCTCCGTCACCCTGCGGAACGGCTCGAAGACCCCGCTCGACCTCAGCACGGTGAGCCTGTCCTGCCCGGACGGTGCCGAGCAGGTCTTCGACTCGGACGCCGGCCTCAACGGCCTGCCGGACGCACACCTGCTGCCGGGTAAGTCGCAGAACTGGAAGGAGGCCTGCGTGTTCCCCAAGACGGCCAGGAACGCCCAGATCGAGATCACGCCGACCGACACCTCCGGCGACAGCTGGTACCGCACGGCCATCTTCACCGGCGAGGTGCGGTAGCCCGCACCGCGGACGGGACGGACGGGACCTCCGGCGTTCCCCCTTGGGGGGCGTGGCCGACATCTGCGCCGCCCGCCAGGCATCCGCCCGTGCAAAGTCGCGAAAGCGCAGCGGAACATCACGTACAGACATAGTCTTCGGGAATTACCGCCGCCGGTTGGGGAGACCGGCAGCGCGGTGGAGGTGCCATGGGTGGGGACACGTTTGTGTCAGCAACAGTCGAAGGCCGCGAGCCGTCCACGTTCCAGGGGTGTCCGGACACGGCCGACGTACCCGACCCGTTCGGTGAACGGCCGCTGCTGACCCCCGCGATGACAAAGGGGTACGCGGCCGTACCCGAGCAGGAGCGGGAACGTCTTCGGCGCTACCTCGGAACGGTCGTCGCCGCCAGGTCCGCACCGGTGCACACCGCCGTCGCCTTCAACGCCGTGTATTTCGGGTACGACCTCGGTGGCGAGGGTTACGGCGGCAGCCCTCTGCGCCCCGAGGACTTCCCCGTGGTCGCCTTCGGGAAGTGCGCCCCCGTGCTCCCCGTCGGTGCGATGGTGTGCATCACCACGGGGGCGGACCCCCTCTACGCCGAGATCGTCTACCGCGAGGGCGCCCATCCGCGGACCGGTGCTCTCGGCGACGTACCCGCCTGGGTGTCGGGAGCACCGCCCGGCGCCGAGGGGCCGGGACAGCCCGGCGACTCCTCCGCCCCACGGCGCCGAGAACTGCTGATCCCTGATCCCCACGTCTTCGGTTCGGGCCTGAGCCTGTCACCGGTCCAGCTCCACCGGTTGCGCACGCGCCGTCGGTGGATCAACGAGGACGGTCATCTCCTCGTCGACGTGTGCCACCCCTCCCGTGAGGCAGCCGGGCGCGACGACCTGACCGCCTACACGGAGCACCTCCTGACCACGGCACGAGAGCATTTGCTCAGCCCGCTCGTGCCCGTGTCCCTCGCCGAGTTGGTGCGGGGCACACACGACGACGACCTGAGGGCGGGACTGCACGGCCTCCTCGACACGGTCCGTGGCGCTCTCGGCTCCAGTCAGAACCTGCGGGCATGGGGCCACTACGTCATGACGCGTGCCTCCCTCGCGGAATGCTGGCGTGACACCGGGCCATTGGGCGGTGACGACCTCAGATCTCTCGCGGCGGCGGTGGAACGCGCGGCCACTCCGACCCGGCGGCGCTATGGGATCAGTTCCCCGGTCACCGTGTACACGGCCGTGGGCCCACGCCTTCGCGGCTTTCCCGGAGCGGCGGAACGGCTCAGGGGAACGGGGTACGCCGCCGCGGTGTGCCGGGCGAACGTGGCGCTCGCCGACGTCGTCCGACGGGACAGCGAGCACGGTGTGTTCGAGAACGGGGCCCGGATCACACTCGACGACGTCTTCGAAGGCGGAGGCGTATGGCGGACCCGTCATCCCGCTGACGGGGGAGCCGGCGAGGACCCGCTGACCCCGGCAGGCCGTGGCTGGGCGTCCACGACGGCCGGACCGGCGCCGGAGACAGCACGAGCGGCGGAGCAGGACCCGGTGCCCGGGCCGGAACCGGAGGCGGAACCGGTCGACGGACCTCTCGCCGACGATGCCTCCCTGGGGCGCCTGGAACTCCTACGGAAGGACACACAGGAGATCGTGTGGGGAGCGCCGCTGCGGCTGGCCCACCTCGGCGGCGGCACGCTCCCCCTGCATCCACAGGTCGCCCGGGAGCTTCACCGGGCGCACGGGGCCACGTGCACGGTACGCCTCGCCGTCGCCCATGCCGGACTGACACTGGAGGACCGGGAAGCGGACCAGACAGTCCGTGCCGAGCTCGGTGACGACCACGGCCGACTGACCGACGTCTCCTGGCCGGCCGCCTTTTTCCCCGGCCTGTTGCTCGAACTCCGTTGGCCCCGGGACGGGCTGGTGATCCACGCGGCCACCACAAGACTTCCGGAACCGGTGAGGACAAGCGACCGGGTGATCGGTCACTGCTTCGATCCGCCCATCCTGACCAGGGAAGACGCTCCAGGCAGTGATCGCCACGCGGACACGGCCGCCGGGCTGGGCCCCCGGCACCTGGTGATGCGCACGGTGCGCCGTTGCGGATTGCTCACTCTGGACGGGCACGCCCTGCTGGACCGTTCCGTACTGCCGACAGCCGCCTACGGCCGCAGGCCGGCACGGAGTCAGACGGCCGCTCTGGAAGCAGCGGTCGTGGACCTGCTCGCGGCACGGCTCCTGGAACCCGCCCTCGGCAGTCGTGACGCCTGGGGACAGCCGCACCACCCGCCACGCGCCGGTGAGCCGGCCATCCCCCTCATCGCGTACCGGCCCGCCCGACCACGCCTGATACGCCCCTGGAACGGCGCGGCCGCGGACGGCGGGGGACTGCAGGGGGTCCAGTTCGTCCCCGGCCATCTGCGCCGCCTGCGACCGGGATGCTCGCCCAGCGAAGCCCAGCGAACGGCCTTCCGGGAGCACTGCCGCAGGCTCGGCAAGGCGGACGGCTGGGAACTGCCCGACGGATACACCTTCGTCACCGAGCACACGCGCGGTCACTGAGGCCCCGCACCCCCGCGGCCGCCGCTCGGCCTCCTTCTCGCCCTTCTCCTCCCCGGCAGATCCACGGCTCACCGGCGCCGAAGCCGATGCGCCCAGCCGGCCCCCGCACCCCGTCACGGAAACGGAGCACCCGTACATGCAGGACCGCTACAACGTCGTCGCGGAACCACCACTGTCCCCGCCCGGTGTATCGGCCGAGGTGCTCGGCACCCTGGCCGCCGCGCTCAACGCACTGGAACGCCCGGCCGCGACCCTGAACGACCTCACGGCCGACATGGTGGAGCTGGCCTTCAACTCCCTGCCGCCGAAGAACCGGCAGGCCCTGCTGCACGGCCTGGGCATCCGCATGGCAGCTCCCCGACGGGCGGGCAGCGCTCTGTGCCGTGACATCCTCGCCCGGCTGCGGCGCGAAGCACGGCAGCACGCATGTATCTGCGGGATGCGGGGCCTCACCGTCACCGTGTACCAGCAGGTGGTCATGTCCGTCTTCCCCCCGGACGGAGAGGCGGGGCCCGACCCCGTGCGCCGGTGGGGGGCGGAACTGGTCCGGGCGGCGGTGTTCGCCTGGTGCAACGCCTCCGTCGCCGATGCGCACCTCGTCGCCTGGGCGGCGGACCAGGAGTGGTTCGCCGCGGCGGCCGACGACAAGGAAGCGGTGCTGATCGCTGCCGTGGGTGAGGCCGCGCGCGCCGTGGTGGCGGCGTATCCGGACTTCGCCCCCAGCCGGTACCCCAGCCGCGGGCCGGCGGACGAGGACGCACCACACGGGCGGACGACCCACCTCGGCGACCAGGAACCGGAAGCCACCCCGGCCCGCCACGTGGCATCGGTCATCGCCACGCCGCACGGCGCAGCCGACCCGGCCGCCGAGGACACCCGGAACGACCAGGCCGACCCCGAGGAGCTCTGCCGGCACCTCGAAGCGCACCTCGCCGAGGCGCGGCACTCCGCCGAGAACGTGTCCGGCGCTGTCGAGGACGGTCGCCCCCCACAGGACGATGACCTGGCGGCGCTGGCCGGGCTCGGAGCTCACTTCGACCGCGTGACGGAAGCGCTCCGTGCGGTCGGGACCGAGGGCGTGCCTCGGCGGCTGGAGGACCTGCGGCGTGCCGCCCAGGCGCACCGGGCCGCACGCCGACGCGACCTCCACGCACGTCACACGCTGCGCGCACTGACGGACGTCACCTGCCGCCCGGACAGTCCCGCAGCCGCTGCCGTCGAAGCCCTGCGCAGCACCGTCCGCCGTCTGCTGGACACCCCGGTGTGGGAAGAGCGGCACCAGCAGGAGAGTGCCGCGGTCGCCGCCCTGGCCCAACTGGTCCGGCTGGGACGGCAGGCGGACGCCGCGACAGAGATCCTCGCTCTGCAGGAGGAGGTCACACGCGTACTGCCCGCCTGTGCCGTGGCGGCCGTGATGCCCTACGAACTGTCCCTGCCCCAGCCGGAGGCCGCCACCGCATCGGCAGCCCGCGCCGACGGCGTTGACGGAGTTGACGACGTTGACGGCGACGCGGCCGGCCCCGATGAGCCCACCGCCGCGGACACGGTGACCGTGTCCCCCGGGGCCGTACAGCCCGGTGAGCAGGCCGAGGAGACCACGGCCCTGGTCACCGCGGAACGCCCCTCCGAAAGGCCCGAGCCCGCGTCCCGCCCGGAACCGGGCGGCACCGTACCCACCCCGTCGGACACCCGTGCCGACGAGGCACAGGCGACGTCTCCCCTGGACAGCGACTCGGCACCGACGGCGGCCCCGGACACCGTCCCCCCGGACACCGTCCCCTCGGCCGCTCGGCCGCCGGCTCCCGGCCCTGCCCTCGCCCTCGCCGAGGAAGCGGCAGCTCCGGAACCGGTCGGGCCCGCGCCGACGGCCACCGAAGCAGCGGCGGACAAGGAGAAGGGCACGGACGCGGACGACGGTCGGCACGACGACTCCGCGATCGAACGGGTCCTGGCGCAGCTCGTCGTGGAACGCCGCTTCGGGCTCGCCCATCACGTAGCGAAGGCCGCCGGCCGGTCCGAGCCACAGGTCGCGGCGCTCCGCCTGGCAGGTGCCGCGGCGCTGCTCACGGCCGGTGACAGCCAGGGCGTACGGTTGGCCGCGGACCTGCTCCAGCAGTACGGCGGCTACGGCGGGCAGGACACGGAGGGCAGCGAACTGCTGCTCCTGCCCGCCTTGCTGCGTACGGCGCTGACCACCGGGGACCACATGGCGGGCGCCCAGCTCAAGGCCCTGGTGCCCCGGCTGCCGGACCGTCTCGGGGAGGTGGCGACCGCGGTTGCCGACCGTGCCCTGAGCGGCACCCTGATGATCGCCTCCCCGCTCGTGGTCATCGCCGACGTCTCCGAGACGGAGACCCGGCTGCGAGAACTGCGTGAGCAGTGCAGTGCCCTGCTGACCCCGCCGAGGCTGAGGTTCGCGCGGGCGACGGAGATCGCCAAGCACTGGCTGGCCCCCGACGACGGGATGCTCGGATCACTGCTGACCGTCGTGGTCGATGACCACCGCGCCGAGGTGCCCCGCCTGAGGGAGCAGGCCGAGCGCCTGTCCAAGCTGAACGAGGTCAACGGCGAGATCGACCGCATGGACCGCAAGTACCGTTCGTCCAGCGGCAAACCGCTCCAGGGTGCCGGACGGCAGGACCTGGTGCACCTCGTGGAACGGGCCGTCGGACTGGTCAAGGAGTGGTGGCTCGCGGTCGACGGTCTGCGTCGCGCCGACCGCTCCGACAGCAGCCGGGCGGTCAAGGAGATCTCCTCGCTGCGCCGGTTCCTGCTGGACGGCCGGGAGGCCGTCCTCGGTGAGCTGGAGCAGACGGTGCGACGCCCGGGCACCCTGGCCGCGTCGACGGCCTGGGCGGCGCGAGCCTCGATGGAGGAGCTGTTCGCCCTGCTGGCCGGCGACACCCCGTCCCCGCGCCCCGGCCATCCGGTCGCGCCCGAATGCCTGCTCGACGCCGAACTGCTCAAGGTGTGTGACACCCGCGAGGAACAGCCGCCGCTGGACCGGCTCGTCGCAGCGGTCGGCCGCACCTGGCAGGACGCCCTCGCCGAGCGGCTCGACCACGACGCCTTCACGGCGGCCCGCACCATCGTCGAGCTCGCTGAACACGGAGCGCTGCCGGCCGCCCGCCCCGGGGACCCCTCCGGGCCCTCGCTCGCCGAGATCCAAGAGCGGGAGACCGCCAGGCGGGCCGAGCTGCGCCAGGCCCACGACGAACTCGTCGCCGAGCTGCACCGCGCACAGGCCGACGGCGCCGTGACCGACGACCAGGACCTGCGCCTGCAGGAACTGCTCGCCGACGCACGCGCCAGGCTCGACGACACCGCAGTGCGCGACCTGATGGACGTACGGCGGGCGCTCGACACGGTACGCGGGGACCTGCCCGCCTACCGCCGGCAGGCCACCGACCGGATCCGCGCCCGGCTCGACGCCCTCGACCTCACGGAGGAGGAGCGCGCCCAGGTCCTGCGGAACCTGGAGACCGGTGGCCTGGCCACCGCCGCCGACCTCGTCTACTTCCTCGAGATCGGCGAACCCGTTCCCGAGATCGAAGCCGGTGAGTCCCACCTGATGGAGTTCTTCCCGGCCGTGCCCGACGGGCTGCCGAAGGGCATCGACCGTGAGCTGGTCGAGCTCGTCCGGTACGGGGGCAAGCACCCCACGCTCCCGGTCCTCGACTACAGCGCCCTCTCCACGGAGGAGGCGGCGCTCGCCGCCGACGCGCTCGACGAGTGGCGCGAGCTGACGGCGACCGAGCCGAAGGACCGCCTTGAGGTGTCCGCGCGGCGCCAGCTCCTGCCCGCGCTGAAACTCCTCGGATACGACGCGAAGAGCGCCCGCCCGCTGGACGAGCGGTCACACCGCCGACGTGAGTACCGCCTGTTCGAGCTGACCGAGGTGGAGATCAACGGGAGGGCGAAGGCGCCCGCGTTCGGCTCCCAGATCGAGGAGCAGGGAGGCACCCTGCGGGTGCTGATGGTCTGGGGCCGCCCGCCCGCAAAGGTGGTCATGAGCCTCGCGGAACCCGACACCAGCGGCGCGAGTCTCCTCGTCGTCTACTTCGGCACGCTGAGCCCCGAACACCGCACCGAACTCGCCGCGGGGTCGAGCAAGGTGCAGCCCCTGCTCGTCGTGGACGACGCGGCCCTCGCTTTTCTCGCGGCCCGTGGCAACCGGCAGGTCAGCACCACCACACAGACGCTGCTGCCGTTCTCCGGCGTCAACCCGTACATCAGGGAGAAGCGCGGCAGGATCGGCGGCGAGATGTTCTACGGCCGGGACGCGGAACGCAAGAGCATCATCGACCCGCGCGGCACCCAGGTCATCTTCGGTGGCCGAGGCCTGGGCAAGTCCGCCCTGCTCGCCGACGCCGGCGAGCGATTCGTGAAGCAGAGCCCGGGCTATCACCACGCGGTGTACATCAATCTCGACCAGGAGAACATCGGCAAGGGGAGCTCACTGGGGCCGAAGGACCTGTGGAGCGTCCTGCACCGGGAGCTGGCCTCGGCGGAGGTGACGGCGGGCAGGCTCCAGCGCCGCAAGTCGGACAAGGACATCTCCGACCAGGTGCGCACCGCCATCCGGACCTGGCTGGACGGGGACTCACGCCGCCGGCTGCTCATCCTGCTCGACGAGTGCGACCAGTTCTTCGAGGCGGACGCGCCCCGCTTCGACCAGACCAAGAAGCTCAAGGGGCTCGGCTCCGACACCAAGGACCGCGCCAAGGTCGTCTTCGCCGGACTGCACTCCGTACAGCGGTTCTCCAAGCTGGCGAGCAACGGGCCGTTCGGCCACCTCGCGCAGACCCCGAAGGTGATCGGCCCGCTCGCCCCGTACTTCGCCGCCGAGCTGCTGGTCGAGCCGATGCGGGCACTCGGCTTCGAGTTCCAGGACCTGGACCTCGTCAACCGGGTGCTCGGCTACTGCTCCTACCAGCCGTTCCTCCTTCAGATGTTCGGCCACCGGCTGGTCGAGGTGATGCACCGCAAGCGGGCGCGACGCGGGGACGAGGGGCCCCCGTACACGGTGGAGCCCGCCGACATCGAGGTCGTGGAGTCGGACTCCGGGCTCAGGGAGAGCATCTCGGCGGCCTTCAAGGACACCCTCAGCCTCGATCACCGCTACGACGTGATCGCCAACGTGCTGGCGTACCACGCCCGGCACCAGGGACTGGAGGTGCGCCTGAGCGACACCGAGCTGCGCGAGGAGTGCGAGACCTTCTGGCGCAAGGGCTTCGAGCAGCTCGACACCGAGGGCTTCCGCGCCTACCTGTCCGAGATGGTGGGTCTCGGCATCCTCGCTCCCAACCACGACGGCCAGGGATGGCATCTGCGCGGCCCCAACGCCCTGCGCATGATCGGCACCTCCCACGAGGTGGACGCCCGTCTGCTCAGGGCCGAACAGGACTGCGTTCTCCAGGAGAGCATCGTGCAGGAGGGCCGTCCCGAACTGCCCGACGGCCGGCCCGCTCCGCTCACCATCACCCAGCTCGACGACCTCCTCGGCGAGCGGTCCAACCAGACGAGGGTCGTGCTCGGTACCCGCGCCACCGGTGTCAAGGACGTCGCCGACACCCTGCGCACCATCACCGGGCCGATCTCCGGCTGGACGCTGCCGCCTGTCGGCAAGCCCAGCGTCTACAAGCAGGAACTCACCGGCGGACGCCCGCAGGAACGGCGCGTCGTGATCAGCGACTTCGTCAACTACCGGGATCCCGTACGGCCCGAGACCTGCCGGGAGGCCGTCGACCTCGCCGACGAGCTGCTGCCCGCCACGCCGGGGGTGACCCGCGCGGTGGTGCTCGTCACCGACCCGGCCCAGTTGGACCTGTGGCGCTCCCTGCTGGCGGGCACGGAGCGCTCGTCGGCCGCCCCGGTGGTCCTGCGACGTCACGATCGGCGCAGCCTGCGCGGCTGGGCTCAGCGTGTGGAGAAGTTCCACACGGAGGACCGCCTGGACCGTCTCCACGAGCTGACCGGCGGCTGGCCGATGCTGGTGGGCCGAGCACACCACCTGCACGGTGAACTGGACGACCCCGACGAGGTGCTGCGCCGGTTGGCGAGCCTTCGCACGGACCGGGCCGAGGCCGCGGCCTTCGTCGAGGCGACCGGCGTGTACGCGCACCCGTTCCTCGCCACGGGTTACCGGTCCCTCGTCGAGGAGTTCGAGGACGGCTCGTTCGACCTGGAGGCCGCGATGACCGCTGTGGCGGTACGGATGGGGCTGGACGACGAGGACGAGGCCCGATGGGTCGTGGACTGCCTCGACGCCCTCCAGGTGTTCGACCGTGAGGACACTCAGCTCCGTCTGGAGCCCGTGCTTCGGCAGTGCGTCGCGGCGCCTGCGTGACGGTGCGGGAACCGTGACCGGCCACAGCCACGACAGTGGCGGGCCTGCCGGTCGCGGTTCCCGGCGGTCGTGTCGTCGGTGGCTGTGGCAAGCCGGGTGCCGAGCTGAGGGGGTATGCGTCGATCACCCCGGCCGCTATTGCGTACGATGTGCAAGTGCGCTCTGTCGATGACTACACCCTCCGCCCCGCCACCCCCGCCGACCTGGACGCCGCCCGGGCCGTCATGCTCGACACCGTCTACCGCGACTTCGGTACCGGATACGTGCCGCGCTGGCACGGGGACATCATCGACCTGGCCGGTGCGTACCTGGCGCCCGACCGGCACACGCTGCTCGTGGCCGTGGACGAGCGGGACGGGGAGGTCGTCGCCACCGGGGCGCTCGACTCCCGTGGTCCCGCGTACCCGCCGAACCCGCGTCACGTCGCCGAGCGCTACCCCTCCGGCGTCACCGCGCAGCTGCGCCGGGTGTACGTGCGGCCCGAGCACCGCCGGCGTGGGCTGGCCCGGCGCCTGGTCGACGAGCTGCTGGCCTTCGCCGCCGCCGACGGGGGGTACCGGGCCGTGTATCTGCACACCGACCCGGCCGTCACCGGGGCCGAGCCCTTCTGGCGGTCGCTCGCCAAGGTCGTGCACGACGAGCGGGAGGACGCCGGCGGGGGGAACGGGGTCGTGCACTTCGACGTGCCCATGGGGTGACGGGGGCGGCACCGAAATGGAAATGATTGCCATGTAGGCTTTCGTTTCGCTGCCACCCGCGCCCGACCCGCTCACACGCCACGCACCCGATCGATCCGAGGACCATGCGCTCCCACCGCCGCTCCCGGCTGCTCGCCCCCCTCGCCTCCCTCCTGCTCATCCCGCTGATATCCAGCTGTTTCGCCTCCGGCGGCAGTGACGATTCCGGCTCCGGCGACGACGACGGCTCCCGCCTCCGCGTCGCCCTCGCCTTCCCGCCCGCCGAGAGGCTGTCCCCCTACGGCGCCGACGCCACCCTCCTCAGCCGGCTCGGTGTCACCGAGGGCCTCACCGCGCTGGACGCCAACGGCTCCGCCGCGCCGGCGCTCGCCGCGTCCTGGCGGCGGGACGGGGACAAGGCGTGGGAGTTCACGCTCCGCGACGCCACCTTCCAGGACGGCGGCGCCGTCACCCCCGCCGCCGTCGCCGCATCCCTCACCCACGCCACCGCCGCCAAGCCCGCCCCCGCCGCGCTGGCCGGCGTCACCCTCACCGCCGAGGCCGCCGGGGAACGGGCGGTACGGATCACCACCGCCGAGCCCGACCCCGTGCTGCCGCTGCGGCTGTCCAGCCCCAGCCTCGCCGTGCTGTCCGCCAAGGCCTACGCCGACAAGAACCGCGTCGACCCCGTCGGCCACGCCACCGGCCCCTTCGAGCTGACCAAGGTCAACGGCGCCACCTCCGCCACCCTCGACCGGTTCGACGACTACTGGGGCGGACGCGCCCAGGCCTCCGGGATCGACGCCCGCTTCATCGCCGACGGCACCGCCCGCGCCAACGCCCTGCGCACCGGCGAGCTCGACATCGCCGAGGCCGTACCCGTCGCCCAGGCCGCGACCCTCGACAAGGACAGGCGGCGCGACACCGCCACCACCCGCACCACCAGCCTCCTCCTCAACGCCTCCTCCGGGCCCTTCAAGGACGCCGGACTGCGGGCCGCCGCCCGTGCCGCCGTCGACACCGCCGTGTTCGCCAAGGACGTGTACGAGGGGTACGCCGACCCCGGTGCCGGCGTCTACGGGCCCGCCGTGACCTGGGCCGAGGGCAAGCGGACCGAGCCCGTCGGACGCGCCGCGGTCGGTAAGGCCGGCGGCGGGACCATCACCCTCGCCACCTACGACAACCGGCCCGAGTTGCCCGAGGTCGCCCAGGTGGTCAAGCAGCAGCTGGAGAAGGCCGGGTTCAAGGTGAAGCTCACCGTCCGTGAGTACTCCCGGCTGGAGAACGACGCGCTGGAGGGGAAGTTCGACGCGTTCGTCCTCGCCCGGAACACCCTCGTCGACACCGGCGACCCCGTCGCCGTCCTCGCCAGCGACTACACCTGCGACGGCGGCTACAACATCGCCCAGCTCTGCGACAAGGACGTCGACGCGGCCGTAGCCAAGGCCGAGCGGACCGCCGACACCGCAAAGCGGCAGGACGCCGCCATGGCCGCCGAGGCGCGCATCCTCGGCAGCGACGCCGTCGTGCCCCTCGTGCACCAGCGGATCATCACCGGCGTCGGCAGCTCCGTACAGGGCGTGCTCCTCGACCCGTACGAGCGCACCCTCGTCGGCACCGGCACGCGGCGCTGAGCCGTGCGGCAGCGGATGGCCACCGCGGTGTGGCGGGTCGTCCTCGCGGCCGGGCTGGTGTGCGGGATCGGGCTGCTGCCGTGGCTCACCCGCACCGACCCGGCGTACACCGTCCTCAAGGCACGGTCGGCCGAACGCGATCCGACCCCCGAGGTGCTCGCCGACATCCGTCAGCAGCTCGGGCTCGACGGGGGCCCCGGGCAGGTGCTCGGCCGGTGGCTCGGCGGGCTCGTACGCGGTGACGCCGGGCAGTCGTGGATCTCCGGGGGCGACGTCCTGCCCGACGTGCTCCAGGCGCTGGGGGCCTCCCTGCTGCTGATGGCGGCGGCGCTCGTCGTCGCCTGCCTCACCGCCGGGCTCATCTGCGCCCGCACGCTCCGCCTGGGCGCGCGGCGGCGGCTCGACGGGCGGCGGCGCGGCGGTACCGCCTCCGCCGTGATCGCCTCGCTGCCCGAGTTCCTCGTCGCCTCCGTCCTCGCCACCGTCGTCGGGGTGCAGCTGGGATGGCTGCCCGCACTGGGGTGGTACGGGCCCCAGTGGACCGTGCTGCCCGCGCTCGCCCTCGGACTGCCCGCAGGTGCCGTGCTCGGGCGGCTCCTCGACGACCTGCTGCCCGGCGCCTTCGGCGAGCCGTGGGCACTGGCCGCCGCCGCGCGGGGACTGACCGGCCGGCGCATCGCCCGCCAGGCGCTGCGCCGCTGCGTGCCCGCGCTGCTGCCCAACCTCTCACTGTTCGTCGTGGGCCTCACCGGCGGTGCCGTCGCCGTAGAGCAGGTCTTCGACATCCCCGGGCTCGGCCGCACCACCCTCCAGGCCGCCCTCGCCCAGGACCTGCCCGTCCTCCAGGCCGGCACCCTCGCCCTCCTGCTGCTCGGCGCGCTCGCGACCGGCGCCACCCGCCTCGCGGGCCGCCTGCTCACCGGACCCGCCCTGCGCGACGGCGCCCTGTCCTCCCTCCACCGCCCCGCCCCGCCCGCCGGCGGACTGCTGCCCCTCCTCTACGGCGCCGTCCTGCTCGCCGTCGTCGGGCTCGGCCTGCCGCGCGACCCGCTCGCCCTCGACACGGGGGAGCGGCTGCGGGCCCCCTCCCTCGACCACCCCTTCGGCACCGACGCCCTCGGCCGCGACCTGCTCGCCCGCGTCGGGCACGGAGCTCTGGACACCCTGCTGTTCGCCACCGCCATCAGTGCCGCCGCGCTGCTCGCGGGCGTACTCCTCGGACTCGTGCCCCGGATCTCCGCGCCGCTCGTCGACACCGTCAACGCCGTACCGCCCGTGCTCGTCGCCCTCCTCGTCACCGCGGTCGCGGGGAGCGGGGCGGCCACGCCCGCGTTCGCCGTGGGCGCCGTCGCCTGGGCGCCGCTCGCCGCGCACACGGCCGCGCTGCTGCGGCAGGAACGCGCCACCCTGCACATCACCGCCACCCGGGGGCTGGGGGCCGGGCGGTGGTACCTGCTGCGCCACGAGCTGCTGCCCGCCGTCCTGCCGCCCGTCCTGCGCCACGCCCTGCTGCGGCTGCCCGGCGTCGCCCTCGCGCTCGCCTCGCTCGGCTTCCTCGGCCTGGGCGCCCAGCCGCCGTCCCCCGAGTGGGGCCTGCTCCTCGCCGAGAACCAGCCCTACGCCGAACGCGCCCCCTGGGCCGTCCTCGCCCCCGCCGCCGTCCTGGCCCTGCTCGGCGCCCTGGCCGTCACCGCCGCCGGCGGACTGCGGCGGCCTCGGCTGCGGCGTCCGCACGGCACGTCCCCGGCCGTCGTACCCCGGCCGGTCGCGGAGAAGGAGCCGGCCGGAACCCGATGATGTCGCTGACCACCGGCCGGCGCGCGAAGGATCCCGGGCGCGGCGCCCCGCTCTCCCCGCTGCTCCGGCTGCTCATCCTCACCCAGCTCGCCTTCAACATCGGCTTCTTCGCCGTCCTACCCTTCCTCGCCGAGCATCTGGGGCGGTCCGTCGGCATGGCGGGCTGGCTGGTCGGGTTCGTGCTCGGGCTGCGGACCTTCAGCCAGCAGGGGCTGTTCGTGGTCGGCGGGGCGCTGGCGGACCGGTACGGCATCCGGCCCGTGGTGCTCGCCGGGTGCGGGCTGCGGATCGCCGGGTTCGGGTGGCTCGGGTTCGCCGAGCGGACCTGGGCGGTGGTCGGGGCGGTGCTGCTCATCGGGTTCGCCGCCGCGCTGTTCTCGCCGGCCGTCGAGTCCGAGGTGGCCCGGCAGGCCGTCGTCTGGGAGGCGGGGGGCGGCGGGGACCGGACCAGGGTGCTCGCGCTGTTCACGGTCGCCGGGCAGGCGGGAGCGTTCGTCGGGCCGCTGCTGGGGGCGCTGCTGCTGGCCGTCGACTTCCGTACGGCGTGCCTGGCCGGGGCCGGTGTCTTCGTGCTCGTCCTCGCCGGGCACGCGTGGCTGCTGCCGCAGCACATTCCCGGGCGCGGGCGCACCCGGGCCAGGGGCGGGGCACGGCTGCTGCTGCGCAACCGGCCCTTCCTCGCGCTGTGCTGCGCGTACGGCGCCTACCTGCTCGCCTACAACCAGCTCTACCTGGCCCTGCCCGCCGAGGTGGAGCGGGCCGCCGGGTCCCAGGCGCCGCTGGCCTGGCTGTTCGCGCTGTCCTCGCTGCTGGTGGTGACCGCGCAGCTGCCGGTCACCCGGCGGGCGGGTAAGCGTCTGGCGCCGCGCCGGTCGATGGTGGCGGGGCTGGGGGTGATCGCGGCCGGTTTCGCCGTCGTCGCGCTGGCGCGGCCCGCCGGGTGGACGGGGGCGGGCGGCCTGGCTCCCGCCGCCGGGTTCGTCGTGCTGCTCACCCTCGGGCAGATGCTGGTCGCGCCCGTCGCCCGCGCCTGGGTGCCGGACCTCGCCGAGGACGGGCGGCTCGGCCTGTACACCGGGGCGCTGTCCTCCGTCTCGGGGCTCATCGTCCTGGCGGGCAGCTCCGCGACCGGCCTGCTGCTCGACAGCGGGCTGCCGGCCGCCGTGCCGTGGCTGGCGCTGGCCGTCGTACCGCTGGCCGCGGTGGGGCTCCTGCCGCGACGCCCCTGACCGGCGGCGTGTTCACGGCAGGCCGTGGGGCGGGGCGCGCGGACCGCTCGTCCCGGGGACGGGGACGGGTACGGGTACGGGGTACGGACGCCGCCGGCCGTCCCGGCGCTGCTCGCCCTGGGTGCCGCTGCATGCCGGTGGCCGGGGCACCCGGGGGCGCCATCGCCTGGGTGTCCGGCGTGGCGGGGCTGGGTGTGGTGCTGGTTGCCATCTGGCTGTTTGCTGGTTATCGGTGGCTGGGTTCCCTGGAGGGCGGGTTCGGGGCGGCTGCTGGGTGCGGTGTCGGGCTGGGCGTCGTGCTGCTTGCCATGCGGCTGTGTGCTGGACGTCGGCGGCTGGGTCCCCAGGAGGGCGGGGTCGGGGCGGCCGGGCTGGGCGTGGCGCCGGGCGGGGCCTGGCCGTGGTGTGCCGGATGCCCGGCTAGCGGCATCGGGCCGTTCGCCGAACCGCGCGCCGGCGTGGTGATCACCGCCGTCCGGCCGGTCGCCCGGCGCGCGGCCCGTGGCGTCACTGCCGGCTGACGGTGCGGGTGACGCCCGCGACGACCGTGGTGGCCAGGATCCAGCCCATGACGATCAGGACGTACGACAGGGTCTGGTACCCGCCCTCCGGGGCGAAGGCGTTCTCCTGGCCGAAGGAGATCACCGGCAGTAGCAGGTCGAGCGTGTAGAAGACCGGGTCGAAGTCCGGGGACTCGGCCGGTTTGAGCGGCGGCGGGGGGCGGAGGCCGTACGTGACCGAGCCGATGGCGAGCAGCGACAGCAGCCATCCGCCGGCCCGCAGCGGACGGAAGCCGTACCCGACGGCGGCGTCCTGGAGGAGGCCCCAGGCCCTGCCGTACCAGGGCAGGGTGCGGCGGTGCCGGCGCTGCTTGGCGAGCTGGACCCGCCGGGCCGCGTCATCGTCGCCGGTCCTGCGGTAGGCGGCCGTCAACTGCTCGTACGCGTAGGGCACGTACCCGTCGCCGTCCCTTTCCAGCATCGGCAGCCGCCGCTCGGCGGGCTCGTGCGGGGCCAGGGCGGTGAAGGTGAGGTCGCTGAGGTACACCTCGTCGGGCAGCATCTCGGGGCCCAGGGTGAGGATGTCTATCTGGGAGCGGCGCAGATTGAGGGCGCCCACGACGCGGTCGCCGCGCCGCAGCCACAGCTCCCCGATGACACAGCTGCTCGCCCGCAGTGCGGTGCCGCCGGGCCGGGACAGGCTCGCGTGCAGCAGATCCAGGGTGCCCGGGATGCGGGCGCCCCGGAAGTCGAGCCGGCCGCGGGCGCGCAGGCAGGAAGCGCCGACACCCGACCCGACGACGAGGCTCTGCGCGTCCAGGGCGGTGCCGTCGGGCGCGTCCAGCTCGGCGTCCCTGAGGTTGAGCGTCCCGGAGACGGACGCGCCGGTGAGCCGCACCTGCCCGCGCGTGCGCAGTCCGGGGGCCCACAGATCGGCGCCGAGGACGGCCTGGTTCAGCTGGAGCACCGGCCCCTCGGCGTCAGGGGCGTGGATCCGCGCGCTCTCCAGGTACAGGCTTCCGGTGATCTCCGCACCGCCGAGCCGTACCGTCCCGCCGAAGCGGGTACGGGTCAGCCGCAGTACGCCGTCCACCCGGACCGCGTGGGAGACCAGCCCGGGCAGCACGGACTCGCTCAGGTTCAGCTCGCGCAGCCGCGCCGCGTACAGCCTCGGCACGTCGTCGAAGTGGCAGTGCCGCAGCCGCACCGGGTGGTCGACCGTCGCGTACTGCAGCTCCAGGGGGCCGGTGACGCGCGCGCCCGCCACACTGAGCGAGGCGGTCTCGCCCTCGCGCTGCGGGCCCGCGAGGAGCAGGGCCCGCAGCACGCGGGCGCGCACGGTCCGCTCCGGGCCCCAGCTCCCGCCGCCGGCGGCGTCCTCGTCGGGCGAGGCCCGGAAGTCCACGGCCTCGCCCGTGGCGAACGCCCGCCATACACGCGCCTCGGCCGGTGTCAGGTCGTTGATCTCCATCGCGGGGACTCTGACCCGAACCGGCCGGTCGCGTCAACGTGTTGCCACCACGTCGTGCTACTTCTTCGCCGCCTCCACGGCGTGCCCGCCGAACTGGTTGCGCAGCGCGGCGATCATCTTCATCTGCGGCGAGTCCTCCTGGCGGGACGCGAACCGCGCGAAGAGGGAAGCGGTGATCGCCGGCAGCGGCACCGCGTTGTCGATGGCCGCCTCGACGGTCCAGCGGCCCTCGCCCGAGTCCTCCGCGTAGCCGCGCAGCTTGTCCAGGTGCTGGTCGTCGTCGAGCGCGTTGACGGCGAGGTCCAGCAGCCAGGAACGGATGACCGTGCCCTCCTGCCAGGAGCGGAAGACCTCGCGGACGTTGTCCACGGAGTCCACCTTCTCCAGCAGCTCCCAGCCCTCGGCGTACGCCTGCATCATGGCGTACTCGATGCCGTTGTGGACCATCTTGGAGAAGTGCCCGGCGCCGACCTTCCCGGCGTGGACGTAGCCGTAGGGACCCTCGGGCTTGAGGGCGTCGAAGATCGGCTTGAGGTCGTCGACGGTCTCCTTCTCGCCGCCGACCATCAGGGCGTAGCCGTTCTTCAGGCCCCACACACCGCCCGAGACACCCGCGTCGACGAAGTTGATGCCGCGCTTGCCCAGCTCCTCGGCGTGCTTCTCGTCGTCCGTCCAGCGGGAGTTGCCGCCGTCGATGACGGTGTCGCCGGGCTTGAGGAGCGTGGCGAGCTGGTCGATGACGTGCTGGGTGGCGGCGCCGGCCGGGACCATCACCCAGACGGCGCGCGGCCGGTCCAGCTGCTCGACGAGGTCGACCAGGCTGCCGACGTCGGCCCGCTCGGGATTGGTGTCGTATCCGACGACGGTGTGGCCGGCGTTGCGCAGACGCTCGCGCATGTTGCCGCCCATCTTGCCGAGACCAACAAGACCGATCTGCATGTCAGTGCACTTCCTTCAGTTCACGGTAGGCGGCCACCAGCGCGGCCGTGGACGGATCGAGGCCGGGCACGTCGGCGCCCTGGGTGAGGGCGGGTTCGACGCGCTTGGCGAGGACCTTGCCGAGCTCGACGCCCCACTGGTCGAAGGAGTCGATGTTCCAGACCGCGCCCTGGACGAACACCTTGTGCTCGTACAGCGCGATCAGCTGGCCGAGGACGGAGGGGGTCAGCTCGGTGGCCAGGACGGTCGTGGTGGGGTGGTTGCCCTGGAAGGTGCGGTGCGGCACCTGCTCCTCGGGCACTCCCTCCGCCCGGACCTCCGCGGCGGTCTTGCCGAAGGCGAGCGCCTGCCCCTGGGCGAACAGGTTGGCCATCAGCAGGTCGTGCTGGGCCTTCAGCTCGTCGCCGAGTTCGGCGACGGGCCGGGCGAAGCCGATCAGGTCGGCCGGGATCAGCTTGGTGCCCTGGTGGATCAACTGGTAGTAGGCGTGCTGCCCGTTGGTGCCCGGCGTGCCCCAGACCACGGGCCCCGTCTGCCACTCCACGGGGTTCCCCTCGCGGTCGACGGACTTGCCGTTGGACTCCATGTCGAGCTGCTGGAGGTACGCCGTGAACTTCGACAGGTAGTGGCTGTACGGCAGGACGGCGTGCGACTGCGCACCGAGGAAGTTGCCGTACCAGACCCCCAGCAGTCCCAGGATCAGCGGCGCGTTGGCCTCCACCTCGGCGTTGCGGAAGTGCTCGTCGACGATGCGGAAGCCGTCGAGCATCTCCCGGAAGCGGTCCGGGCCGATGGCGATCATCAGGGAGAGGCCGATCGCCGAGTCGTAGGAGTAGCGTCCGCCGACCCAGTCCCAGAACTCGAACATGTTGGCCGTGTCGATGCCGAAATCGGCGACCTTCTCGGCGTTCGTCGACAGCGCGACGAAGTGCTCGGCGACCGCCTTGTCGTCGCCCTTCCCGTCGCCGCCCAGCCCGTCCAGCAGCCAGGAGCGCGCCGAGGTGGCGTTGGTGATCGTCTCGATGGTGGTGAACGTCTTGGACGCGACGATGAACAGCGTCTCGGCCGGGTCCAGGTCGCGGACCGCCTCGTGCAGGTCGGCGCCGTCGACGTTGGAGACGAACCGGAAGGTGAGCGAGCGGTCGGTGAAGGCGCGCAGCGCCTCGTAGGCCATCGCCGGGCCGAGGTCGGAACCGCCGATGCCGATGTTGACGACGTTGCGGATGCGCTTGCCGGTGTGGCCGGTCCACTCGCCGCTACGGACCCGGTCGGCGAAGTCGGCCATCCTGTCCAGCACGGCGTGCACCTTGGGGACGACGTTCTCGCCGTCGACCTCGATCACCGCGTCCCGCGGGGCGCGCAGCGCGGTGTGCAGCACCGCCCGGTCCTCGGTGATGTTGATCCGTTCCCCGCGGAACATGGCGTCACGCAGCCCGAACACGTCGGTGGCGGCGGCCAGCTCACGCAGCAGGCCCAGCGTCTCGTCGGTGACCAGGTTCTTCGAGTAGTCGATGCGCAGGTCGCCGACGCGCACGACGTACCGCTCCGCCCGCCCCGGATCCGCGGCGAACAGCTCGCGCAGGTCCGGGTGCGCCAGCGCGCCCGCGCGGTGGTCCTTGAGGGCGGTCCACTCGGGCCGCCGGGTCAGCTTCGTGGAGTCAGACATGGACGGCGTTCTCCTTGGGGGCCTCGCCGCGCAGGGCGATGGCGTACATCTCGTCCGCGTCGAGGCGCCTGAGCTCCTCGGCGATGAGTTCGGAGGTGGAACGGACCTTGAGCGCGAGGGTGCGCGGCGGCTGGCCGGGCAGGGTCATCGTGGCGAGCGGGCCCTCCGGCCGGTCGATGACGATCTCGCCGTTCGCGGTGCCGAGGCGGACGGCCGTGACGACCGGTCCGCCGGTGACCACCCGGTCGACCCGGACGCCCAGCCGGGCCTCCAGCCAGCGGGCCAGCAGCTCGGCGGCCGGGTTGTCCGCCTCGGCCTCCACGACCGCCGAGGTCACCGGCACCCGCGCCTGGTCCAGTGCCGCGGCCAGCATGGAGCGCCACAGCGTCAGCCGGGTCCAGGCGAGGTCGGTGTCGCCCGGCGCGTAGGAGCTGACCCGGCGCTCCAGCGCCTCCATCGGCCGCTCGACCGCGTACAGGTCGGTGATCCGGCGCTGCGCCAGCGCGCCCAGCGGGTCCTTGGCCGGGTTGTCGGGCGCCTCCACCGGCCACCACACGACGACCGGGGCGTCCGGCAGCAGCAGCGGCAGCACGACCGAGTCGGCGTGCTCGGAGACCTCGCCGTACATGCGCAGCACGACCGTCTCGCCGGTGCCGGCCTCGGAGCCCACCCGGACCTCGGCGTCGAGGTGCGAGCGGGTGCGGTCGCGCAGGTTGCGGGCGTGCCGCTTGATGACGACCAGGGTGCGCGAGGGGTGCTCGCGCGAGGCCTCCTCGGCGGCCTTGATCGAGTCGTAGGCGTTCTCCTCGTCCGTGACGATCACCATCGTCAGGACCATGCCCACGGCCGGGGTGCCGATGGCCCGGCGGCCCTGCACCAGCGCCTTGTTGATGTTGCTTGCCGTGGTGTCGGTCAGGTCGATCCTCATGGCCTGCGCCAGCTCCGTCCGTCTCGTGCGAGCATCTCGTCGGCTTCCCGGGGACCCCAGCTGCCCGAGGCGTACTGCGCGGGCCGCTCGTGCGTCGCCCAGTACTCCTCGATCGGGTCGAGGATCCGCCAGGACTCTTCCACTTCCTGGTGACGGGGGAACAGGTTGGCGTCGCCCAGAAGGACGTCCAGGATCAGCCGTTCGTACGCCTCCGGGCTGGACTCCGTGAAGGACTCGCCGTAGGCGAAGTCCATCGACACGTCCCGGATCTCCATCGACGTGCCCGGCACCTTGGAGCCGAACCGCACCGTCATGCCCTCGTCGGGCTGGACGCGGATGACGATCGCGTTCTCGCCCAGCTCCTCGGTGGCGGTGGTGTCGAACGGCGAGTGCGGGGCCCGCTGGAAGACGACCGCGATCTCGGTGACCCGGCGGCCCAGCCGCTTGCCGGTGCGCAGGTAGAACGGGACGCCCGCCCAGCGGCGGTTGTCGATCCCCAGCTTGATCGCCGCGTAGGTGTCGGTCGTGGAGGCCGGGTCGATGCCCTCCTCGTCGAGGTACCCGGGCACCTGCGCGCCGCCCTGCCAGCCGCCCGCGTACTGCCCGCGCACGGTGTGCCGGCCGAGGTCGTCCGGCAGCTGCACCGCCCGCAGCACCTTCAGCTTCTCGGTGAGCAGCGACGCGGCGTCGAAGGAGGCGGGTTCCTCCATCGCGGTGAGCGCCATCAGCTGGAGCAGGTGGTTCTGGATGACGTCGCGGGCGGCGCCGATGCCGTCGTAGTAGCCGGCCCGGCCGCCGATGCCGATGTCCTCGGCCATGGTGATCTGCACGTGGTCGACGTAGGACCGGTTCCAGATCGGCTCGTACATGGTGTTGGCGAACCGGAGCGCCAGGATGTTCTGGACGGTCTCCTTGCCCAGGTAGTGGTCGATGCGGAAGACCTGGTCCGGGTCGAAGACCTCGTGCACGAGAGCGTTGAGTTCACGGGCGCTGTTCAGGTCGTGCCCGAACGGCTTCTCGATCACCGCGCGGCGCCAGGAGCCCTCCGGGGCGTCGGTCAGCCCGTGCTTCTTGAGCTGCTGGACGACCTTCGGGAAGAACTTCGGCGGCACCGAGAGGTAGAAGGCGTAGTTGCCGCTGGTGCCGCGGGAGGCGTCCAGCTCCTCGACGGCCTTGCGCAGCTGTTCGAACGCGTCGTCGTCGTCGAAGTCGCCGGGGATGAACCGCATGCCCTCGGCGAGCTGCTGCCAGACCTCCTCGCGGAACGGCGTGCGCGCGTGCTCCTTGACGGCGTCGTGCACGACCTGGGCGAAGTCCTGGTCCTCCCAGTCCCGGCGGGCGAAGCCGACCAGGGAGAAGCCCGGCGGCAGCAGACCGCGGTTGGCCAGGTCGTAGACGGCCGGCATGAGCTTCTTGCGGGACAGGTCGCCGGTGACGCCGAAGATGACCAGCCCGGACGGGCCCGCGATCCGGGGGAGGCGGCGGTCCTGGGGATCGCGCAGGGGGTTGCTCCAGTCGAGGGGTGCCGCGGGGGCGACGGCCTTCTCTTCCGCCGCCGCTCCCTTGGCGCCCTTGCCGGCACCGGCCGTCCCGGACTTCTTGGAGGTCCGGGCCGCCCTGGCCGGCTTGACCGCCTCGGGCGTGCCGGCGGCGCGGGCGTCCGCGGCCTCCTCGGCCTGGAGCGGCCCCGCGGCCTCCTGGGCCGTCCTGGCCTCCTTGGCCTCCTTCGTCGCCTTGGTCTCGTGGACCGTCGTAGCGGGAAGGTCCTCGCTCATTCCCCGTCAACTCCCTTGCTGTCGAGGGACTTCGTCACGGCGTCGAGCAGGTCCTGCCAGGCCACCTCGAACTTGGCCACGCCCTCCTGCTCCAGCTGCTCCACCACCTCGTCGTACGAGATGCCGAGCCGTTCCACGGCCTCGAGGTCCGCCCGGGCCTGGGCGTAACCACCGGTGACCGTGTCGCCCCGTACGTCACCGTGATCGGCGGCGGCGTTCAGGGTGGCCTCCGGCATCGTGTTCACGGTGCCGGGGGCGACCAGCTCCTCCACGTACAGGGTGTCCCGGAATGCCGGGTCCTTCACACCGGTGGACGCCCACAGGGGGCGCTGGGCGTTGGCGCCGGCCCCGGCCAGGGCGGCGAACCGGTCCCCGGGCCGGGTCGCACCGCCGACGGAGCCGAATACCTGTTCGTACGCCTCGTAGGCCAGGCGCGCGTTGGCCAGCGCCGCCTTCCCCTTGAGGGCGAGGGACTCGTCCGTGCCCAGCAGCGTCAGGCGCTTGTCGATCTCGCTGTCGACGCGGGAGACGAAGAACGAGGCGACGGAGTGGATGTCCGCCAGGCCGATCCCGGCCGCCCGCGCCTGCTCCAGGCCGGCGAGGTAGGCGTCCATCACCTCGCGGTAGCGCTCCAGGGAGAAGATCAGCGTGACGTTGACGCTGATGCCGGCGCCGATCACCTCCGTGATCGCCGGCAGGCCGGCCTTCGTCGCCGGGATCTTGATCATGACGTTGGGGCGGTC
The DNA here is from genome assembly GCF_019049165.1 of Streptomyces sp. AC627_RSS907. NCBI lineage: Bacteria > Bacillati > Actinomycetota > Actinomycetes > Kitasatosporales > Streptomycetaceae > Streptomyces > Streptomyces sp. AC627_RSS907. The sequence continues at coordinate 94,774 of NZ_JAGMUE010000053.1, read as the reverse complement.
GACCAGCCAGGCCAGCTGCCGCGCCTCGGCCACCGTGGCCTTCGTGTCGTGGGCGAGACGGGGGTCGACCTCGATGGAGACCCGGCCGTCCCGTCCGCCGGTGGCGTCGTAGACCGGACGCAGGACGTCGGCGGCGGCGCGGACGTCGGCGGTGGTCATCATGCGGACCGCCTCGTCGACGGTGACGCCCCTGGTCGCGAGGTCGGCGAGCTGCTCCTCGTAACCCTCGCCGGAGCCGATGGCGGCCTGGAAGATCGACGGGTTGGTGGTGACGCCGACGACGTCCTTCGTCGCGATCAGCTCGGCGAGGTTGCCGGACTCGATCCGCCGCCGCGACAGGTCGTCCAGCCAGATGGAGACGCCCTCGTCGGACAGGCGTCGCAGTGCTCCCGCGGGCGCGGTTGCTTCGGTCACAGTGATCATCTTCTCTTTCTGCGGGTCGGGTCAGCCGCGGGCGGCGGCCAGGGACTCCCTGGCGGCGGCGGCGACGTTCTCGGCGGTGAAGCCGAATTCGGCGAACAGGGTCTTGGCGTCGGCGGAGGCGCCGAAGTGCTCCAGGGAGACGATGCGGCCCGCGTCCCCGACGAACCGGTGCCAGGTCAGGCCGATACCGGCCTCCACGGCCACCCGGGCCCGCACGGACGGCGGCAGCACGCTCTCGCGGTACTCGCGCGGCTGCTCCTCGAACCACTCCACGGAGGGCATCGAGACCACGCGCGTGGCGGTCCCCTCGGCCTCCAGCCGCTCCCGTGCGGCCACGGCGAGCTGGACCTCCGAGCCGGTGGCGATCAGGATCACGTCCGGGACGCCGCCGGCGGCGTCCTCCAGGACGTACCCGCCGCGGGCCGCGTCAGGGTTGGGCGCGTACGTCGGCACGCCCTGGCGGGTGAGGGCGAGACCGTGCGGGGCCGGGTTGGTGGAGTGGCGCCTGAGGATCTCGGCCCAGGCGGTCGCGGTCTCGTTGGCGTCGGCCGGGCGGACGACGTTCAGACCGGGGATGGCGCGCAGGGCGGCCAGGTGCTCCACCGGCTGGTGGGTCGGGCCGTCCTCGCCGAGGCCGATGGAGTCGTGCGTCCACACGTACGTCACCGGCAGCTGCATCAGGGCGGACATGCGCACCGCGTTGCGCATGTAGTCGGAGAAGACCAGGAAGGTGCCGCCGTAGACGCGGGTGTTGCCGTGCAGCGCGATGCCGTTCATCTCCGCGGCCATCGAGAACTCGCGGATGCCGAAGTGCACGGTGCGCCCGTACGGGTCGGCCTCCGGCAGCGGGTTGCCCTCGGGCAGGAAGGAGCTGGTCTTGTCGATCGTGGTGTTGTTGGAGCCGGCCAGGTCGGCCGAGCCGCCCCACAGCTCGGGCAGCACCGGGCCGAGGGCCTGGAGGACCTTGCCCGAGGCGGCGCGGGTGGCGACGGCCTTGCCGGTCTCGAACACCGGCAGGGTGTCCTCCCAGCCGTCCGGCAGCCGGCCGGCGACCACGCGGTCGAACAGCGACGCGCGCTCCGGCTGGTCGCCGCGCCACGCGGCGATCCGCTTGTCCCAGGCGGCGTGCGCCTCGGCGCCCCGGTCCAGGGCCCGGCGGGTGTGGGCGAGGACCTCGTCGGCGACCTCGAAGGACCGCTCCGGGTCGAAGCCGAGGACGCGCTTGGTGGCGGCCACCTCGTCCTCGCCGAGCGCGGAGCCGTGCGAGGCCTCGGTGTTCTGGGCGTTCGGTGCGGGCCAGGCGATGATCGTGCGCATGGCGATGATGGAGGGGCGGCCGGTCTCGGCCCGCGCCGCCGTCAGGGCCGCGTACAGCGCGTGCACGTCGACGTCACCGCTCTCGGCGGGCTCGATCCGCTGCACGTGCCAGCCGTACGCCTCGTACCGCTTCAGCACGTCCTCGGAGAACGCGGTCGCGGTGTCGCCCTCGATGGAGATGTGGTTGTCGTCGTACAGGAAGACTAGGTTGCCGAGCTTCTGGTGCCCGGCGAGGGACGACGCCTCGGCGGAGACGCCCTCCTGGAGGTCGCCGTCGGAGACGATCGCCCAGATGGTGTGGTCGAAGGGGGACTCGCCCGCGGGGGCCTCGGGGTCGAACAGACCGCGCTCGTAGCGCGCGGCCATCGCCATGCCGACCGCGTTGGCCACGCCCTGGCCGAGCGGGCCGGTGGTGGTCTCGACGCCCGCGGTGTGGCCGTACTCGGGGTGCCCCGGCGTCTTCGAGCCGTGGGTGCGGAACGCCTTGAGGTCGTCCAGCTCCAGCTCGTACCCGGCGAGGTAGAGCTGCGTGTAGAGGGTCAGCGAGGTGTGGCCGGGGGAGAGGACGAAGCGGTCACGGCCCGCCCACTCGGGGTCGGCGGGGTCGTGACGCATCAGCTTCTGAAAGATCGTGTACGCCGCCGGCGCGAGGGCCATCGCCGTGCCGGGGTGCCCGTTGCCGACCTTCTGCACGGCATCGGCCGCGAGGAGGCGGGCGGTGTCGACGGCACGCCGGTCGAGGTCGGTCCATTCGAAGCGGTCCGCGCTGTCCGCAGTGTGCGTGCTCATCTTCAAGAAATCCTCGATCGGAGCGTAGGGGCTGGTCTGACGTGTTCAAACTTAAAAGTCTGACTTTTTGGAGTGAAGGTCGTCCTGTGCCAGCCTGTGGTGAAACTGGGACACGCCCCGGCGCCTCGGCGTACGGGTGGGACGGCGCGAGAAGGACATGGCGGACGAAAACATGCAAGACGGCGACGGTGACGGCGGCGGGATCAGAACGCTCCCCTTCCCGGTCGATCTCAGCCTCCTCGGCGTCGGCATGCAGGTCGGTCCCATGGGGGCCGGCCGCACCTGGCACACGCACGCCCCACTGCACCGGGTGCACCGCATCGACTTCCACGTCGTCATGCTCTTCACCGGCGGCCCGGTCCGGCACATGATCGACTTCGCCGAGTACGAGGCGACCGCCGGCGACCTGCTGTGGATCCGCCCCGGACAGGTCCACCGCTTCTCACAGACGAGCGAGTACCGCGGAACGGCGCTGACCATGCAGCCCGGCTTCCTGCCCCGCTCCACCGTGGAGGCCACCGGCCTCTACCGCTACGACCTGCCGCCCCTGCTCCACCCCGACGAGGCGCGGCTCGCCGCGCTGACGGCCTCGCTCGACCACCTGCGGCGCGAGTACGAGGACGCCACCACCCTGCCGCTCAGCCTGCACACCGCGGTACTGCGCCACACGCTGTCGGCGTTCCTGCTGCGCCTGGCCCATCTCGCGGCCAGCTCCGCGCGGGCGCCGGGGCAGGGGCGGGCGGACACGCCGGGGGACAGCACCTTCACCCTCTTCCGGGACGCGGTCGAGCGGGGCTTCGCCACCAACCACAGCGTCAGCGCCTATGCCGACGCGCTCGGTTACTCCCGCCGCACCCTCGTCCGCGCGGTGCGCGCCGCCACCGGCGAGACGCCCAAGGGGTTCATCGACAAGCGGGTCGTCCTGGAGGCCAAGCGACTCCTCGCCCACACCGACATGCCGATCGGCCGGGTCGGCGCGGCGGTCGGCTTCCCGGACGCGGCGAACTTCTCCAAGTTCTTCCACCAGCACACGGATCTGACGCCGGCGGCGTTCCGGGCGGAGCTGCGCTGAGCGGCCCGCGCGGGCATGGGGAAGGGGCTCCACGCGCGCGTGGAGCCCCTTCCCCATGCCCGTCGTGTCCGGGCGCCCGGGTGGTCCCGGGCTCCCGGCGGTCAGGAGCCGTGGAGTGCGCTGCCCGACTTCCACTTCTTCCAGGCGAGGTTCCAGCCGTTGAGGCCGTTGGCCGGGTCGACGGTCCGTTCACCCGAGCCGCCCGCGTTCTTCACGATCACCACGTCACCGAGCCGGGAACCGGTGTAGAAGGCGTGGCCCGCCGTGGCCTCGTCGTCCCCGCCCTTGGCGTCGTGCAGGCCGATGCAGCCGTGCGTGGAGTTGCTGTGCCCGAAGACCGAGGCGGAGGTCCAGTAGTTGCCGTGGATGAAGGTGCCCGAGGTGGTCAGGCGCTGGGCGTGCGGCACGTCCGCGATGTCGTACTCGTGGCCGAGCCCGACCGTCGAGGACTCCATCCGGGTCTGTGCCAGCCGCTCGCTGATCACCATGATCCCGGACCAGGTGGTGTGGTCCTCGTTCCCTCCCGTGACCGGGTAGGTGGCGAGCGTCCTGCCGTCCCGCTCGACGGTCATCCGCTTCGCGGCCAGGTCGACGGTGCTGATCTGCGCACGGCCGATCGTGAAGGCGACGTCCTTCGACCGGGCGCCGTAGACGCCGTCGGCGGCTTGCACACCCGCCAGGCGCAGGCGGACCGTGACCTTCGTGCCGGGCGCCCAGTACTTCTCGGGGCGGAAATCGAGCCGGGTGTCGTCGAACCAGTGGCCGACCACCTCGACGCCGGGGTCGGCGGTCACCGTGATCGCCCGCTCGACCGCGGCCTTGCGCGTCACGGCATGCGAGAAGGTGATCGACACCGGCATCCCCACGCCGTACGTGCCGCCCGCCTCGGGGGTGACGGAGGCGGTCAGCGTCTTCCGGGCGGCGGTGGGGGTCCCCTCGGCCGCGCGCGCCGGGCCGCCGCCCAGGCCGGTCAGTGCCGCCGCGACCGGCACGGCGCCGAGCGCGGCGAGCACCCCGCGTCGGGACCACCCGGTCTGCTGGCCGGCCCGGTCGGGTATGTGGGGGTTGCTCACTGCGTGCGGCCTTTCTGCGGGGTCAGGAGATTCAGGATGACGAGTGCAGTCTGTACCGTATATCCGGCCCGCCGCTGTGGGCGCCCGGCAGAGGGCTGTGACGGCTGTGAGAAATGTGGCAGACGAGCACACGCGTGCGGCCCGTCGCTCTCCGTGGCCCGTCCGTTGCGGCATGGCCGACGTCGTCCCCGCCGCACGCGCCGCACGCGCCGCACCGCCCGTGCGCCCTGCGCGCAGCGCCTGCGTGCCTCCGTGCCCTGCGCCCTCCGTGCCCTGCGCGCACCGTGTCCTCCGCGCCCGTGTCCTCCGCGCGCACCAGGTCCTCCGCGTGCACCGGGCCCTCCGGCTCTTCCGGGCTCTCCGGCCCCTGCGCGCCCTCCGGCTCTTCCGGGCTCTCCGGCCCCTGCGCGCCCTCCGGCCCCTGCGCGCCCTCCGGCCCCTGCGCGCCCTCCGGCCCCTGCGCGCCCTCCGGGCCCGGCGGCCCGGCAGCGCCGTCGTCGCCGGGACCGGTGGTGTCCGTACGGACGTGACGTCGACCGGCACCCTTTGCCAGGACGCGAGCGGTGTGCCCCGCCCCCGGTGTCGCGGGCCGGCCCGTGGCCCGGCGGTCGGCGGGGCTCCGCGCCGGACGTGCCATGATCGGCACCAGGCGGAAGTGGGCCGGGCGACGGGAGGCGCGGACATGAGGCTGACGATTCTGGGGGGCGGCGGTTTCCGGGTGCCGCTCGTGTACGGGGCGCTCCTCGGGGACCGTGCCGAGGGCCGCGTGACGCATGTCGTGCTGCACGACCTGGACGCGGACCGGCTGTCAGCGGTGACCCGGGTCCTGGCCGAGCAGGCGGCCGGGGTGCCCGACGCGCCGGCGGTGACCGCCACGACCGACCTGGACGAGGCGCTGCGCGGGGCCGACTTCGTCTTCTCCGCGATCCGCGTCGGCGGCCTGGAAGGGCGTGCCGACGACGAACGGGTGGCGCTCGCCGAGGGGGTGCTCGGGCAGGAGACGGTCGGCGCGGGCGGCGTCGCCTACGGACTGCGGACCGTCCCGGTCGCCGTCGACATCGCGCGCCGTGCGGCCCGGCTGGCACCGGACGCCTGGGTCATCAACTTCACCAACCCGGCCGGTCTGGTCACCGAGGCCATGTCCCGGCACCTCGGCGACCGCGTCATCGGCATCTGCGACTCGCCGGTCGGTCTCGGCCGCCGTATCGCCCGCGTGCTGGGCGCCGACCCGGACCGGGCCTTCGTCGACTACGTCGGCCTCAACCACCTCGGCTGGGTCCGCGGCCTGCGCGTGGCCGGACGCGACGAACTCCCGCGGCTGCTCGCCGATCCGGCGCTGCTCGGCTCCTTCGAGGAGGGCCGGCTCTTCGGCCCCGACTGGCTGCGCTCTCTCGGCGCGATCCCCAACGAGTACCTGCACTACTACTACTTCAACCGGGAGACGGTCCGCGCCTACCAGGAGGCCGAGCGCACCCGCGGCGCGTTCCTGCGCGACCAGCAGGCCCGCTTCTACGAGGAGATGCGCCGCCCCGACGCCCCGGCGCTGGCCACCTGGGACCGCACCCGTGCCGAGCGCGAGGCCACGTACATGGCCGAGAACCGCGAGTCGGCGGGCGCGGGCGAGCGCGAGGCCGACGACCTGTCCGGCGGGTACGAGAAGGTGGCGCTGGCCCTGATGCGGGCCGTCGCCCGCGACGAGCGCGCCACCCTGATCCTCAACGTCCGCAACCGCGGCACGCTGTCGGTCCTCGACCCCGACGCCGTGATCGAGGTCCCCTGCCTGGTCGACGCGAACGGCGCCCACCCGGTGGCCGTGGACCCGTTGCCGGGTCACGCCACCGGCCTGGTCTGCGCGGTCAAGGCCGTCGAGCGCGAGGTGCTGGCGGCGGCCGAGTCCGGCTCCCGCGCGGCAGCGGTGCGTGCCTTCGCCCTGCACCCCCTCGTCGACTCGGTCAACGTCGCCCACCGCCTCGTCGACGGTTACACGGCCGTCCACCCGGGCCTGGCGTACCTCAGGTAGGGCGGCCGTTCCACGGCGGGCGGCGGGGAGAGGCGTGGCATGCACGGCCGGGGGAGCGCGCCCTCCCCGGGGCGCAACGCGCCTCACCCGGATGCGCCGGGGTGGGCCGGGGCCCCGGCCGCAGAAGCGAGCCGCCCTTGTGACCGGGCACCGCGATGTGATCTCGTGGGGCGGAACGCGCGTCCGGAAGGGGTGGGGATGACGTCGACGGCCGGACGTCCGGGGCAGCTGTGGGCGATCAGCGACTTGCACATCGGTTATGCGGAGAACCGCGCCCTGGTCGAGGCGATGCGCCCCGAATCCGACGACGACTGGCTCCTGGTGGCCGGTGACGTGGCGGAGACCGTCTCCGCCGTCCGCTGGGCCCTCGGCACCCTCGCGGAGCGCTTCCGCCGGGTCGTCTGGGTCCCCGGCAACCACGAGCTGTGGACCCACCCCAAGGACCCGGTCGCCCTGCGCGGCGTCGCCCGCTACGAGCTCCTCGTCGAGATGTGCCGCGAGCTGGGCGTGACGACACCCGAGGACCCCTACCCCGTGTGGGAGGGAGCCGGCGGACCGGCGGTCGTCGCGCCGCTGTTCCTGCTCTACGACTACTCGTTCCTGCCCGCCGGATGCGCCACCAAGGACGAAGGACTGGCGTACGCCCACGGCACCGGCATCGTGTGCAACGACGAGTTCCTGCTCCACCCCGACCCCCACCCGAGCCGTGAGGCCTGGTGCCGGGCGCGGGTCGCCGAGACGGAACGCAGGCTCGCCGCGCTCCCCGCGGACCTGCCGACGGTCCTCGTCAACCACTACCCGCTCGACCGGCACCCCACCGACGTCCTGTGGCACCCCGAGTTCGCCATGTGGTGCGGCACCCGGCTGACCGCCGACTGGCACCGCAGGTTCCGCGTCGACACCATGGTCTACGGGCATCTGCACATCCCGCGCACCACCTGGCACGAGGGCGTCCGCTTCGAGGAGGTGTCGGTGGGCTACCCCCGCGAGTGGCGCAAGCGGAGCGGGCAACCGGGACGGCTGCGCCGCATCCTGCCGTCGCCGTCGCGCGAGGAGGTGGCCCGGTGATCGAGGAACTGCTGCCCGACACCGTCGTCGTCGTGGAGGCGCACGGACACGACGACGCCGGACACCCGCCCCTCTATCCGGAGGAGGAGGCGCTCGTGGCGCGCGCGGTCGCCAAGCGACGCCGCGAGTTCGCCGTCGTACGGTCCTGCGCCCGCCGGGCCATGGAGAAGCTCGGCGTGCCCGCGCAACCCGTGCTGACCGGTGAGCGCGGCGCGCCGCGCTGGCCCGCCGGCCTGGCCGGCAGCATGACCCACTGCGACGGCTACTGCGCCGCCGCCCTGGTCCGCGCCACCGACCTGGCCTCCCTCGGCATCGACGCCGAACCCGACGGGCCGCTCCCGGACGGGGTCCTGGCCGCCGTGTCCCTGCCCGGCGAGGCGGAGCGGCTGCGCCGACTCGCCGAGGAGCGGCCCGGCATCCACTGGGACCGGCTGCTGTTCAGCGCCAAGGAGTCCGTCTACAAGGCGTGGTTCCCCCTCACCGGGCAGTGGCTGGACTTCATGGAGGCCGACATCGAGATCGCCGTGGACCCGGATGATCCGCGCCGCGGAACCCTGCGCGCCGAACTCCTGGTACCGGGGCCGCGGGTGGGGGGCCGGCGCCTCACCCACTTCCGCGGCCACTGGACCGCCCGGCGCGGCCTGGTCGCCACGGCGGTGACGGTCCCGCACGCCTGAGCCGCCCCCCCGGCGGGTACGCGCCCCGGTGACCCAGGCCCACCGCCGCCCGCCCCCGGCGGGTGCGCGCCCCGGTCGGCCTGGGTCACGGGCGCCCGCACCAGTGGGTCAGCAAGCGGAAGAACGCCTCCTCGTTCCCGGCGAGTCCGGCGGCCTCCAGCGCCTGCTCCGCCTCGGCCAGGACGGAGGGCGGGACGACGGGCGGCCGAGGGGCGCCCGCAGGTCCCTCCGCGGTGTCGAAGCCGGCCCGCACGGTGTGCAGGAGCCGCAGGTACGCCTGAACGGCGGTGCGCTCACGGTCGGTCAGTACGGCGGTGGTCATCGGTCGGCTCTCCCCACAACGACGTCAGCGGTCACGCGCCCCGCCACGGCGGCGGCACACTCCCAGCTTGCCGTCCGCCACTGACAATCACCCCGGCCCTCGCCCCGCGCCCCGCACGTCGCATCCGGCGCGGGCCGCGTCGAGCCGCCGGACCAGGTGCCCCTGCGACGCGCCCCGCCAGACGTACCCGCCGCACCGGCCCGCGCCGTGACGGCCCGTCGGCCGGGGCCGGCACCAGCCGGCCGACGCAGTCTGAAGGTCTCGGCGTCCCTCTCGTCACCTCGCACGGCGCGTACGCTCGCCCCTGCCGTGCCGTGCCGTGCCGGGGCGGTGAGCGTCAGTTCCTCGGCCGGCTCGCCGCACGCGCGGCGCGTGCGTCTGCCCACCGGTGCCCTGCCCCTCCCGGGCTCACGACTCGGGCCGCTTGACGCTCTCCAGGAGCATGTCCAGCCACTCGGCGACCTTGTCACGGTGCTGGTCGGTGGGCAGCTGAGCCGCCCGCCAGGCGATGCCGCGCACGCCGTGGTCCTGCAACAGCCGTTCCAGCGGGTCGTCGGCGGCGACCGCCGCCTCCCGCTCACGGTCGGCGAGCTGCTGCAACAGCTCCTGCTCGGTGTGCCGCAGGGCGTCCGCGAGCGCCTCGGGGTCCTCGGCGGTCAGGAATCCGGCGTGCACCCGGAAGAACCGCTGGATCGCGTCGCAGTGCTCCATGGTGGGCCGCCGGTCGCCGTTGATGAGGGCCCCCGCCTGCTGCCGGGACATGCCGGCGCCGTCGGCGATCTCCTGCTGGGTGTACTTGCGGCCGTTCGGCTTCAGCCGGGTGCGGCGCAGCAGGTCCAGCCGCTGCACGAACCGGGCCTGCACATCGGGCTCGCCCGCCGGGCGCCCGCACAGCAGGGCACTCACCACGTCCTCGGGGACGCCGGAGGCGGCGGACAGGCGGCCGACGTCGAAGACCTCGGCGTGCGGCACGCCGAGCCGGTCCGCGAGTGCGGTGACGCGGGCGACGACGGCGGGCAGTACGGCCGTCGGAGGGGCACCCGGACCCTCGAAGCCATCCGTCACCGACTGATCTTCTACGTCTCTCACAGGCCTCACAGGCTTCTCACACGTGCTTGCCGTGAACTCCCGGAGAGTAGCCTGCCGTTCGAACCCGCATCCAGGTCTCGCCACAACTGTGGCCAATTTCAGCCGTCAACAGGCATGAAATGCCACGATAGTTGACACGCCTCGCGTCGGGGCACCAGGATCGGGTCGCCGCGAGAAGGCCGCATAGGCAAGAGGGGTGACCTCCCGATGGCATTTCAGGCAGGAGGGCAGCGGCCGGCGCCGCGGCCCGCTCCCGCGACCCCCGAGGCCCAGGCGTATCTCCAGGACTACTCCACCCTCCTGGAAGCCGTTCCCTTCCCGTCCCTCGTCGTCGACCACCGGTGGGACGTGGTGCTGACCAACGGCGCCTTCCGCACCCTCTTCGCGGGGGCCGGGCCGCATCCGACGGCCATGCCGGGCGACAACTTCCTCAGGTTCGTCCTGTTCCACCCCGACGCGTCCGCGGTCCTCGGGGAGCACGAGTCGAGCTGGTGCCTGCCCATGCTGGCGCACTTCGCCGCGACCCTGGAGCGGTACGGCCACGACCACGGCCTGCAGGGCGTGCGCCGCGACATCGCCCAGGACCCGATCATGGAGGCCGCCTACCGGCAGGGCCTGCCGCACTGGATGCGCGCCGTCGGCGCGGAGGCCGTCGAGCACGACGGTGCCGTACGGCCCCTGCACCACCCCGACCCGCGCTGGGGTTCCACCGAGTGCAGGGTCGTGGTCGAGACCCCCAGGGCACTGGAGGAGCTGGGGTACAGGCGGTTGACGCTGGTCCTGCGCGAGCCGCACCGTCCGCCGAGCACCCGCCGCGGCGCCTCCCACCTGAGGGTGGTCCCCGCCGCCCGGTGACCGGGGCCCTGCCCGCCCGTGCACGGCTTCCCCCGCATCGGGGAGGCGTCCGCCGGGGGACTGTCGGTGGGTGCCTCTACTCTTTCGCCATCGTCACAGCGGGCGCGCCGATGGGCCGCCGGACGTGCTGTGCCGGATTCCGGATCAGGAAGAGGCGAGGAAGCAATGGGTTGGCTGGCAGCGGGCGGCACCTATGAAGTCGCTCTCGTGGAGGGACAGGTGGTGGCCCGGTCCGCGTCGGGAGCGTCGTCCCCCGCCGGGCAGGTGACGACCCTGCCGGCCGAGATACGGGACCGTCCCGAAGTGCACGAGCTCCAGCGCTTCGCCGAGTGGCTGGAGCGGCACGCGGCCGAGTGCACCGCGCAGGTCTCCCACTGGATGGTGTCCTCGCTGCCGGTGCCGACCGCCCTGCTGGCCCAGGTCTGGCCCGACGAGGCGTGGCAGGCGGCCCTGCGCGACATCGTCGTCGTCGGTGACGGCCCGGGCGAGGCCGGCTTCCTGCGCGACGTGGACGGGTCGGGCGGACTGCGGGTGGTCGACCTGGACGGTGAGACCGTCCGCCTGGCGTGCCGCACGGTGACCATGCCCCACCCGGTCCTGCTGCCGGATCTCGAGGAACTGCGCTCGTTCGCCGCCGAGTTGGGCGTGGTCCAGGGGGTCGATCAGATCCACCGCGCCACCTGGCGCAAACCCGGCGACCTCCGTGCCGGAGCCGTCAGCGTCAAGGAATTCGCCGGGGCCGAGTACCGCTCGTGGTTCCACCTCTCCTCACGCGTCACGTCGCTCGGCTACAAGGTGTCCGGCGCGTCGGCCGTGGACCGGATCCGGGACGCCGGGCGGATCGTCACCGCCTCGGTCGACATGGGCAACCCCTTCACCGAGGAGAAGGCCTGGACCGGCAGCCTGTCCTGGAGCGACCAGGACGGACGCCGGGTCCTCCCGCTGACCGACGTCGGCCCGGTGGCCTGGTCCGAGGGCATGCGCATGGCGGCGGCCCTGCACGCCGGCCGCACCGTGACCGCGGACGGCGCCGAGTGAACGACGGCGCGGACACCCAGGAGAGGCACGCAGGCATGGACGACGCGACGACGCGGGACGGGGCGACGGCAGTGGCAGGGAGAGAAGCGGGCTCGGCGGCAGGCGCCGAGGTGGAGGAGCTGCTGCGCGCCGGTGCCGTACTGCCCCCCGGCACCACCGGGGCGGGCGACCGTGCCGTGCCCATGGTCACCCAGGCCTACCGGCATCCCGGCCTCGACGGACGCGTCGTCGTCCGCCTGACCGCCGCGGACACCACGGAGCCGGACGAGGGCCCGCGCACCGGCTTCCTCGGCCTCGAACCCGAGGGCGAGCCCGTGGAGGTGGGTCTCGGGCAGCCCCGCGCGCTCGGCTTCCCCGAATGGGTGCTGGTCCGGCACCCCTCCGACGGTCACCTGGCCATGTCGCTGGTCGAGGAGATGAACCAGGTGGCACGGACGGTGAGATCCAGGCGGAAGAAGGCCCGCGCCACCTACGAGTCGATCGGCGAGCGGCTCGCGCGATCCGTACCGCACTTCCTGCCGACCTTCTACGAGCAGGCCGGCCGGGTCTTCCTGGGGGTCGACGAGACGGCGTACGCGTCGCAGATGTTCGTCAACGCGCGCAAGGCGGAGACGGCACACGCGCTGCCGTTCGACGAGGCGCGCATGGACGCGGTGTTCCTCGAGTTCGCCCTGGCCGACGCCGTGCCGGCGAAGATACTGTCGAGCTACGCCAAGGGGCTGTCGTCGCGGGTCCCGGCCGCGACGGCGTTCCGGCACCTGCGCGGGCTCTTCGTCCGGCTGGCGGCGCACGGCGTGCCCCCGTCGAGTCCGGGCGCGACCGATCTGCGCCGACTGGCGAAGGCGGTCGCGGGCAGGAACGCCCTCGCCGAGGAGATGGCCTACCTGCGCGAGATGCTGCCCCTGCCCGGCACCGTCAAGGCACCGCCCGGCTGGTGGAAGGCCCACCGTCCCGCCCTGCTGGAACTGACCCGGCAGGAGCCCGCCGTCCGCGGCACACTGCTGGGGCTGCTGCCCGAGGACTGGGAACGGGAGGACCTGCCCCAGTGGCTGGACCTGCTGGAGAAGTCCGGCGCCACCGCCGGGCTGTGCGACGCCACGCTGCCCGCCGAAGAGCGCTCCCCGGACGGAACGGCCGGCTGGGTGCGCAGGTTCCTGGAGCTGTGCCGCACCCGCAACTGGCGCCTCGCGCCGACGGAGCTGTACCCGCTCGTCGACCGCCTGGCCGACACGCTGCGCGCCGAACTCGTCGCCTCCGGCGGCACGTTGCCGCCCCCGGTCAGTGACGTGGACCTGCTCGACCAGCTTCTGGCGCTGCGCGTCCCGGTCGCGGACCCCGGAGAACGCCAGGGGCTCAACCTGCCGGAGTGGGCGGCCCGCGACGGGCGGCGCGACCTCGTCGCCCTGGAGGCCGACGCCCGTTTCCGCGAGGCCTTCCGGCGCGGCTGCCCCACGTACGAGCGGGAGGGCATCGACAAACGCACCGTCACCGCGCTGGCACAGGCCCCCGGCGGGCGGCCGATGCTCGCCGAGTGGGTGGCCGAGGTCAGCCGGAAATACCTCACCGCGGGGCTGGGCGAGTTCTCCCGCCTCCGCGGTCCCCTGGAGACCCTGAGCTGGCTGCCGGGCGAGATCCTGGCGACCGCCGAGAAGGAGGTACGGGAAGCGCTGGGCACCGGCATGGCCCCGGTGCTCGCCCGCACCCTCCGCACCGGCATCATCGACGAACTGGGCTGGCCCGCCTGGGACGAGGCGGTCGGCTCGCCCGAATCCGGGGAGGCGGCGTCCGGCATCCGGGTGAGCGAGGCCTGGCCGCACCTCATCGTCCTCAACGGCACACAGGTCCGGGTGGTCGGCGCGGAGGGCACGGTACTCGGGCACGAGCTGAGCCTCCCGGACAAGGCGGACCGCGGGAGCCCCGACGTCCGGTACGTGGACGGCGGGCTGCTCGTCTCCTGGTACACGTACTCCACGGGCAGCTCCCACGGCTACTGGCACGACGCCGATGTCTCGTCGCCGCTGCCGGTCGACGGCGACGTCCGCCACTCCTACGTGTGCGCGGTGGACGGGAGCAACGGGATGAACGGCATGCCGCCCACCTCCCTCCCCCTGCCCGGAGGCGGCCGGACCACAGGGCACGGCGTGCTGCGGAGAGGGGACACCCTCGTTCCGCCGAGGCGGCAGGTGATCGGCGACGGCACGTCGTACTGGGTATGGGTCAAGGACTGGGCCGACGAACGGAACAGCGCCTGGTACGCCTACGACCCGCTCAGCGACACGCTGGGTGAACGCGCAGCGCCGGAGTGGTTCACCGAGGGCGTACGCACCGCCCCGGAGGGCAGCACCCTCGACACGGCCTGGCTGTTGCCCGCCCCGTCCGCGGCGCCGGGGCCGGTGTGCGCACCGGTGGACGGGCTGCTCGGCTGGCGTGTGACCACACTGCCCGACGGTTCGCGGCGGGGCGAGGACCTGGCCGGGCGCTCGGTCGTCGTACCCCCCGGCATGGGTGGGAGCCCGGAGCACGCGCTGGTGTTCCCCGGCACCGACCGGCCCGTGACCGTGATGCGGTGGTCGAGCGACATCCGGCTGCTCGACGCGGACGGCAGGGTGGTCGCCGAGGTCCCGCGTGCCCAGACGGCCGGCCCCTTCAGCGCCGGCACCGCCCTGCTGCCGCCCCTGCGCTACTGGCACCTGCTCCAGCCCCGCGACCCGCAGGGCTCCGCGGCCCTCCGGCAGGTCGGTGAGGACACCGCGGCGGCGCTGCTGGCAGCGGCCGTGGCGGAGACGCCCGGCGCCGACGGGACGGACGACCGGGACGTGTTGCCCGGCCTGGTCCGCACCCTGCTGCCGCAGGCCGGCCACGAGGCGCTGCGCGCCGGCATCACCGGCGTGGCGCGGTACGCCGCCGAGCAGCAGCGGGTCCTGGACGCGGTGCTCGCACGGCTCGACTCCGCGGTCGGGGGGGAGTCCGCGGAGGAACCGCGGCCCGCGCTCGACGACAGCCTGCTCGCCTCCGCGCTGAACGGTGTCGGGCTGACCGAGCGCGACAAGCGCGGGTACGTCCACTTCCAGCGCGGCATCTTCGGACTCCCGCGCCTGCTGGCCCGGTCGATGCGGGGCCTGGCCGAGCCCGCGCCCGCCGGGAGCGTGCACGTCTCCCTGGCCAAGCGGGAGACGCTGGAGATCGTGAACGCCCTGGCCCTGCCCGAACTGCCCGCCGTCCTGGCCCTGCGGGCCGCGTCGGAGGCCACCGTGGCGGAGCACCGGCAGGCCCTCGACGCGTACCTTGCGGAACTGGACGCGGAGGAACTGACGGAGCTGGAGCCCGCTCACTGGCGCCGGGTCCGACTGGTCCTGGACCACGAACTGTTCACCGGGCCCGGGGCCGTGCAGGGGTATCCGAAGGCGGCCGTGCTCGACCTGGGCGGCGGCGCGTTCCTCGTCTTCCCCGGCGACTGGTACAGGTTCGTCCGCGAGTACGACCCGGCCGGGATCAGGGGACGGCAGTACGGCGCTGTGTTCCACGACCCGTCCGGCCGCTTCGAGACACCGGCCCCCTACACCCTGGTGTCCGACGAACCGTTCGTACCGGAGCCGACCCGGGCACCCGGCTGGGTCGCGGCCTTCCGCGCCGAGATCGCGCGGCGCGGCCCGGCACCCTGGCGCCCGGAGGCCGCCGAGGAGTTCGCCCGGCTCACCGGCGTCACCCCGACCACGGCCCGGCTGGTGATCGCCGGAATGCCGCAGATCGACAACAAGCGCGAGGCCGTGCCCTCCGCGACGCTGAAGACCATCGGGGTGAAGTCCGCCGACGCCCGCGTGGCCAAGGACGAACTGCGGTCCCTGGACATCGGCGCCCTGCGGGCCGTCGTGGCGGCACTGCTGCCCAGCGAGCCCTCCCGGCTGTGGACGGACGGTCCCGACGTGGTCGCCGCCGCCGAGGTCTGGAACGAGCGGCTGGGCCGGCGTGCACCCGTCCCCGAGGAGGTGCTGCACGACGCGGTCCGCACCATGGCCCCCGTGGGATGGGCACCGGCCGACGCCCTGCGGGGCTTCCTCGACGTGGCCGCCGAGCCCCGGCTGAGCCAGGACCTGACCTGGACCACCGGCCGTTACCGCCTCGAAGCCTCCGAGGGCACGCCCGGCTTCGACGGCCACGTCCTCAAGGGGGCGGTGCCGTTGGCCGCCTGGCTCGCCCACCGCCTCCCGTCGGGTGACCCGGTCCGCGCCGTCCTGCCCGGGGTACTGACCGCGATACGCGACCGGCTGGCCCATCCGGGACTGCTGGTCGAACTGGGCGGGCACGTCGCCCTGGAGGCCTACCGCCGGGCCGCCGGGGAACCCACGGAGACCGGCGAGGACTTCGCACGCTACGGCGCCGTCGTGCTGGGCACCGGGGGCTCCCGCGTGTACGCCGCCGTCCGGACCGCGCTGCTGGACCCGGCCGGGAACGACCCCCACCTGGCGGCGCTGTTCCCCGGGGAGGGGCCGACCGTCACCGAGAGGGTCCTGCGCCTGGTCCACGACCAGCGGTTCGCCGACCTGCTCGCCGACCCCGGGGACCCGGTGGCGGGCGAGCGCGACAAGGACGGCCTGTGGTGGCCGCAGGACCCCGCCCGGTCCGTGCCCGACCTGGTCGGCGAGGTGGCCGAGCGGTACGGCATCGGCGAGGACGCCGCCGTCGTCTATCTGATGCTGCTCGCGATGCCGGACCCCACCGACCGCAACACCGCCCGCTGGACCGGCTGGGGCGGGCAGCGCGGCGGAACCGCCCGCCTCCGTGCCGCCCGCGCCGAACTCGCCGCCACCGACCTCGTGGTCGAGGGCAACCGCCCGAAGGCCGGACGCTCACTGTTCCTGCCCGGCGGCTGGACCCAGCTCGCCAAGCCGCACCTTCCGCTGGAGCGGTGGAAGCTGCCGATGTACGACCTGCTCGACGGGGAGAACGCCGTCCTGGGCGTCGTCGTGCCCACCCGGCCCGTCGCCGGTCTGTACCGGGAGGCCTGGCGGCGTGTCCAGGACGGGGACGAGCCGCGACTGGAGGAACTGGCGGTGCCGCGACCGCGCAGGCGCCGCCGCTGAGTTCCGCCCCGCGAGGGGACGGCCGCCGCGCGCGGCCGTCCCCTCGCCGAACCCCTCACCTGGACCCATGACCGCAAGAGACGAGGCAGCCGCCCGTGCGGCAGAGCTGGCGGCCCACACACGGCCGTATCTGATCGGCGTACGGCACCACAGTCCCGCACTCGCCGTCGCCGTGCCCCGGCTGCTGGACGCCGCGGACGCCGAGGTCGTCTGCGTCGAACTGCCCGCCGACTTCCAGCCGTGGTTGCCGTATCTCTCCGATCCGCGCACCACCGCGCCGGTGGCCCTGACCGGAGCGCACGAGGACGGACGGCTGCGCTTCCACCCCCTCGCCGACTTCTCCCCGGAACTGGCGGCGATCCGCTGGGCACGGGAACACGGCGCGGAGGTGATCTGCTGCGATCTGCCCCTCACCGCCCCGGAGTGGCAGGCCCGGCCGGAGCACGGCGCCCGGCCGGCCGGTGCGGACGCGGGCGAGTTGTGGGACCGCACGGTGGAGGCACTGGCGCCCGGCAGCACCCCGGAGGCCGTACGCGGCGCCGCCCTCGGCTTCGGCTGGGCGCTGCGCCGGGACACGGCGGCCCACGGTGGGATCCCGGCCGTCGACCTCGCCCGCGAGGCGCACATGCGCCGCGTCGTCTCCGCGGCCGGGGAGCGCCGGGTCGCCGCGGTGGTCGGCGCCTTCCACGCGCCCGGCCTGGTCGGCGAGGGGGCATCCGGGGCGGTGGGGGACGGCGCCGCCGCCGGCCTCCCGGACGCGGGCTCCCCGGTCGTCACGTCCCTCGTGCCGTACGCCTTCGCGCTGCTGGACTCCCGCTCCGGTCACCCGGCAGGCGTCCGGGACCCGCGCTGGCACCAGGCGGTGCTCGAAGCGGACGGCGACCCCGACCGGATACGCGACGCCGCCGCCCGCCTCGTCACCGAACTGTGCCGGGAGATCCGCGCCCGCGGGCACCCCGCGGGAACCGGCGAGGCGATCGAGGCCCTGCGGCTGGCCTGCGACCTCGGCACCCTGCGCGGGCTGCCCGCACCCGGCCGCGGTGAACTGCTGGAAGCGGTGACCTCCGTACTGGGCCGAGGCGAACCGCTCGGCCCGGCCCTGGAAGCGGTGCTGGTCGGCTCCGGCCGAGGCCACCTCGCCCCCGGCACACCCCGTTCCGGACTCGGCCCCTGGGTGGAGGCGGAGCTCGCGTCGCTGCGGATGCCCGGTCCGAGCGGCCCCGCCCGCCGGGAGCTCCGCCTCTCGCCGCTCCGCTCCGCCCTCGACGCCCGGCGCGAGATCCTGCTCCAACGCCTCAAGGAGTGCGGGGTGGGCTACGCCGAGCCGGTCGAGGTGACCGCCGTGGGGGAGGGGAGCGCCCTCACCACGCGCTGGCGGGCGGCCTGGACCCCCTCGGTCGCCGCCCGGCTGGACCTGGCCGGCGTCAGGGGCGTCACCGCCGCCCAGGCGGCCGACCGCACCCTCCGGGAGAACCACCGCCGGGCGGCGGCGGACGGCGGGATCACCCCGGCCCGGGTCATCGACGTCCTGGGGGCCGCGGCCCGGTGCGCCCTGCCGGACCTCGTCGGCGACTGCCTCACGGAAGCCGCGCGGGTCCTGCCCGGCGCGGCCACGCTGCCCGAACTGCTGGAGTCGCTGGACCTGTTGGAGTCCATACGCCGGGAGCACCTGCCCGGCACCACCGAGCGGACCCGCGTCCGGGCGGCCG
Source organism: Streptomyces sp. AC627_RSS907 (assembly GCF_019049165.1). Classification (NCBI taxonomy): domain Bacteria; kingdom Bacillati; phylum Actinomycetota; class Actinomycetes; order Kitasatosporales; family Streptomycetaceae; genus Streptomyces; species Streptomyces sp. AC627_RSS907. The sequence continues at coordinate 76,241 of NZ_JAGMUE010000053.1, read as the reverse complement.
CACTCGCCGACACCCTGCTGGAAGCCGCCGTCCGTGCCCTGCCTGGGCTGGCGGGCAGCGACGAGAAGGAGGACGCCGTCGCCGTGGTGACCCTGGCCGTCCGCAGCGCCGAGGACCGGCTCGGCCTGCGGCTGGACGGCGAGCTGCACCGGCTCTCGCGCACCGGCTCCCCGCTCGTCCAGGGCGCGGCCCTCGCCGCCCGGGTGCTGCTCGACCTCGACGGTTCGGACCTGCTGGGCCACAGACTCGCCGACTGGGTCGACACGGCGACGGGACCTGACACCCGGCACCGGCTGGAGCGCCGGCTCACCGGACTGCTCGTCGCCGCCGGACCACTGATCGAGTCCGCGTCCACCGCCCTCGACCCGCTGTTCGAGCGCGTCGAGACCATGGGCGACCGGGACTTCCTCGACCGGCTGCCCGCACTGCGCGGCGGCTTCCGGTCGCTCACTCCGGCGGGCCGCGGACGGCTGCTCGCGGCGGTGACCGACCGCCTCGGGGACCGCCCCGACCTCAGGCTCCCCGCGTCCGCCGAGCTGGCCGGCCGGTGGGCCGAGGCCGACCAGGCGGGGCTCACCGCACTGCGGCGACTGGGCCTGGCGGACCTGGTGGGCCCTTCGGCACCGGAGCCCTTCGTGGCCGGGCCCGTGGCGGGGCCCGTGGCCGGGTCCGGGTTCGTGCCGGCCACGGACGGTTCCGCCCCGGTCGCGCCCGCGCACGCGGCGCCACGGATCGGCCCCGCCGACCGCTGGCGGCTGCTGCTGGGGCGTGACACGGCGGGACTCCCCGCGGATCTGTGGCCGTACGCCCGGGCCCTGGACGAGCTGTTCGGCCCCGACGGGCAGGACCGAGAGCCCGGCGCGGACGGCGCGGACGGCGCGGACGGCGCGGACGGCGGGGCGAGCGGCGAGAGCGGGGAGCACGACGAGAAGGGGCCCAAGGGGGAGCTGGGAGAGATCGGGGAGTTCGGAGAGAGCGCCGGCGGCGGGCAGGGCCGCGGTGAGGGCGGCCGCACCGGTGGCCGGGGCCAGGCATACCCCAGCGCCCGGCACTGGGCCGACGACCTCGAAGCGCTCTTCGGCGCGGACATCCGGGAGGAAGTCCTGGGACGTGCCGTCGCGCACGGCCGTACGGACGTGATCGCCCACCTCGATCCGGCCTCCGTACGTCCCTCCGTGGAACTGCTGTCCGCCGTGCTGTCGCTCGCCCGGGGCATGCCCGAGCAGCGGGTGGCGAGTCTCCGCCCGCTCGTGAAGCGGCTGGTCGACGAGCTCACCCGGGAACTGGCCACCCGACTGCGTCCCTCGCTGACCGGCCTCACCACGCCGCGCCCCACCCGGCGCCCCGGCGGCCGGCTCGACCTGCCCCGCACGCTGCGCGCCAACCTCGCCCACACCCGTCGCCTGGAGGATGGCAGGGCCGAGGTCATCCCCGCACGGCCGGTCTTCAGGACCCGCACCGCACGGCAGAACGACTGGCGGCTGATCCTGGTCGTCGACGTCTCCGCCTCCATGGAGGCCTCGGTCGTCTGGTCGGCGCTCACCGCCGCCGTACTGGGCGGAGCGCCCATGCTCTCCACCCACTTCCTCACCTTCAGCACGCGGGTCGTCGACCTCACCGGCCTGGTCGCCGACCCACTCTCCCTGCTGCTGGAGGTGAAGGTCGACGGCGGCACGCACATCGCGGCCGGTCTGGCGCATGCCCGCTCCCTGGTGACGGTGCCCGACCGCACCCTCGTGGTGGTCGTCAGCGACTTCCAGGAGGGCGGCGCGATCGACGGGCTGCTGACCGAGACCAGGGCCCTGGTCTCCTCCGGTGCCCACCTGCTGGGCTGCGCCGCGCTGGACGGCGCCGGAGTCCCCCGCTACTCGGTGCCGATCGCCCGGCGACTCGTCGAGGCCGGTATGCCGGTGGCCGCTCTCAGCCCCCTCTCGCTCGCCCGCTGGGTGGGCGAGCGCGTCCGTGGAGCCACCCGGTGACCCCTGCCCGCCCGGACACCCCGCTCCCGCCGGTCGCACCGGAGGTGTTCGCCTCCGTGGTGGCGGGCCTGACCACCCGGCTGCGCGGCAGACTGGACGCGGCCGTCGGAGCCCTGGCCGCCACGCCCGTCGTCGCGACCGAGGACGGCACGTTCCGCGTCCGCTGCGGTGAGGACGCCTGGGTGACCCTGACGCCGGACCCGTCCGGCACGGTCACCGACCCCGGACAGGCACGCTGCACCTGCCTGCTGGCACCGCGCTGCCTCCACCGGGCGGCGGTACTGGGCGCCTGCCCGGTCCCCGACGCGGAGACCGCCACCCGCCCCGGGGACCCGGGTCGTCCTGCGGGCCCGGGGGACCCGGCCGACCCGGACCGTTCCGTCGGTCCCGGCCGTACGGCCGACCTGGGCCGTTCCCCCGGCCCGGACCGCTCGGCCGGGCCAGGGTGTCCGGCTGAGCCGGGCCGGCGCCGACGGGGCCGGCCCGCGGGACCGGACCACAAGGCCGATACGGACCGCGGGGCCGTCCCAGGCCGTCCGACCGACCGTCCTGCGTCCCCGGGCCGTCCCGCCGAGCTGGTCCCTCTCGCGTCCCCGGGCCGTCCCGCCGAGCCGGTCCCTCTCGCGTCCCCGGGCCGTCCCGCCGAGCCGGTCCCTCCCGCGTCCCCGGGCCGCCCCGCCGAGCCCCCTCCGGCCGCCCCCACCGCCGAGCAGGTCCGTGCCGCCTGCGGTCTCTGGACGGCGGCGGCGGCCGTGCTCTCGGCCGGAACGGCCGGTGCCGGAGCGGTCCTCCAGGCCGAACTGCTCCGTGCCGCCCACACGGCTCGCCTGGCCGGTCTGCACCGCGCGGAGAACGCGGCCCTGGGCGTCGTACGCCGTCTGCGCGACGTGCGCGATCCGCACAGCGCCCATGGCCTCGCCGAGCTGGTCCCCGCCCTTCGCGACCTCCTCCTCGTCGCCCACCGGCTGAAGGCGGCCGACCCCGATCCGGCCCTCATCGGCACCGTCCGCCACCACCACCGCCCCGACGGACCGCTACGGCTCCACGGCGTCTGCCGCGAACCGGTGATCGGCCCCGGCGACCTCGGCGGGGTGGTCACCCATTTCCTGGACGACGACGGCCGCTGGTACACGCTCCACGACGTTCGCCCCGGCGGCCCCGCCCGGGCCCGCCGCGCCGGCACCGCCCACGTCGCCATCCGGTCCTTCCTGAGCGACCACGTCCGGCTGTCCCGCGGCGGCCTGATCGTCTCCGGCGCGGTCGTCGCCCCGGACGGCCGCCTTCTGCCCGAGAACGGTGTCCGTGCGAGCTTCGCCGCCGGTCGGTCCTGGACCGCGGCCGCGTCGGCGACGGTGTTCGCCCGGCCGGCCGCCGGGACCGCCGGCGGTGAGCTCCCGGCACACCCCGCGGGCATCGCCGGCGGTGCCGGGCAGGCCCGGCCGCTGACCGGCTGCGCCGTGGAGATCGTCGCGGCCGACGGCGACGAACTGCTGGTCCGCGTACTGACCGACCGGGGCGGCGCGTCCCCGTACGCACGCCCCGTCCCGGCGCCCCCGGTCCGTCTCGCCCCCGCCCACCGCCACCCCGGCCTCGCCCACACCGCCAATCTCCGGCGGCTGGGCGCGTACCCGGGGCTGCGGATCCGGGTCCTCGGCCGCATCGACCCCGACCGGGTCACGACCCTCCGTCCCCTCGCCGTCGGGCCGGTGCCCGGCACCGGGGCGACGCTGCGCCTGCCGGACGAGTGGCAGGGCCGGGCCGATCTCGGCTACGACCACCTCCAAAGCGGCCACTTCCCGCCGGACCTCCCCCGTCCGTCCCCGCCCGCCGCCTCCCACACCGCCCCGCCCACGGCCGACCCGCCGCTCTGGCGCGTGCGCGGTCTGCTCGAACTGGCGGTCGCGGGAGGACGCCGGGCCGCCGCCGAATGGGCTCGGGACAGCGACCGCCACGGCCACGTGGCCGCGCTGCGCCGGGGCGGATTCGTCACCGGCGCGGAGCTGGTCGCCACGCTCGGCGCGGTGGCCGCGTACCGCTCCCGCGACGTCTTCGGCCGCCTCGCCGAGGACGATCAGGACCGCTACGCGGCCCAGTGGCTCGCCACGGCCGTCCATCTCGCCGGTGCGGAAGCGGCCCTGGGCCGCGGGACCTGGCAGGGGTGAGCCGACGTGGTCACCGCTCCAGCTCCTTGTGCGCCGTCTCCGGCAGCCGCAGGTACACCAGCGAGGACAGCAGGCACAGTACGGCGACGTACCAGGGGAAGAGCCCGGCGTGGCCCAGGTCCTTGAAGAGCGTGCCCACGTAGGGTGCCGTGCCGCCGAACAGGGCGACCGTGAGCGAGTAGGGGAAGCCGATGCCGGCCGCCCGCACCCTGGGCGGGAAGATCTCGGCGTTGACGGCGGCGCTGATCGACGTGAAGCCGGTCAGCAGGATCATGCCGGCGCAGCTCACGAGCAGCAGGACGGCGAAGGAGTCACGCAGGGAGTGCAGCAGCGGCACGCTCAGCAGGGCGAACCCCACGCCGAAGAAGAGCAGTGGGGGACGGCGCCCGAAACGGTCGGAGAGCATTCCGCCCAGCGGCTGGAGCAGCCCGAAGAAGGCCAGCGAGAGGGTGCCCGTGAGCAGCGCGTCCGACTTGTCCAGCCCGGTGTTGAGTTCCGCGTACGTCGGCAGGTACGACGTCCAGGTGTAGTAGGCCAGGGTGCCGCCCGCCGTGATGCCGCCGATCAGCAGGGACTCGCGGGGGTGACGGCGCAGTGCCTCGAACAGTCCGGGGCGCGGCGCCCGCCGCTGCTCGGCGCTGCGGGTCTCCTCGGCGCCCTGCCGGATCCAGAAGCCGACCAGACTGAGCACGGCACCGAGGACGAACGGCACCCGCCAGCCCCAGCCGTTCATCCGCTCCTCGCTCAGCGTGTTCACGAGTACCGTCGCGACGCCGGAGGCGACGAGCTGACCGGCGGTCGTCGAGACGTACTGGAAGCTGGAGAACAGGCCGCGCCGGCCGGGCCCCGCCGACTCCACCAGGAAGGTCGTCGAGGCCGCGAACTCACCGCCCACGGACAGGCCCTGGAGCAGCCGCGCGAGGACCAGGACCACCGGCGCCAGCACGCCGGCCGCCGCGTACGTCGGGGTGAGCCCGACCAGCAGGCTGCTGCCGCCCATCAGCAGGATGGTGACCGTCAGCGCGGCGCGCCGCCCGCGCCGGTCGGCGATCGCGCCCATCAGCAGTCCGCCGACGGGCCGCATGAAGAAGCCCACCGCGAACACGGCGAACGTCGACAGCAGCGGCACCAGTGAGTTGTCCGCGCTCTCGGGGAAGACCTGGTCGGCGATGTAGGTGGCCAGGAAGGTGTAGGCGTACCAGTCGTACCACTCCACGGCGTTGCCCACCGAGGCGGCGAGGAGCTGCCGTACGGGCCGTCGGGTCGGGGGTGGGTCCGTGTGCATGACTGTCATGATCGCGACCATCCCCGGGTGACGCGCCCGGCACACCTCGCGTACCGCCGACTTTCACATGAGCGACACCACACCCTTCCCTGACGTTTGGTGCTCCTGGAACACTCCTTTCGCGCGCGTTCCATCATCACCCGGCACCGCCCGCCCGGCCGGACACCCCCAAGGCGAGAGGCCCTTCACCCCATGCCCGAAGTCAACCGGCGTCGATTCCTCCAACTCGCGGGCGCCACCACGGCGTTCAGCGCGCTGTCCGCGAGCATCGAGCGTGCCGCCGCGCTCCCGGCGAACCACCGCTCGGGGACGATCGAGGACGTCGAGCACATCGTCGTCCTGATGCAGGAGAACCGTTCTTTCGACCACTACTTCGGCAGGCTGAGAGGCGTCCGCGGCTTCGGCGACCCGCACCCGGTGACCCTGGACAGCGGCAAGACGGTGTGGCACCAGACCAAGGCCGACGGCACTGAGGTGCTGCCCTTCCACCCCGAGGCCGACGACCTCGGCATGCAGTTCCTGGAGGGGCTGCCGCACGGCTGGCCCGACGGCCAGGCCGCCTACCGGGGCGGCAAGTACGACCGGTGGCTGCCCGCCAAGGGCACCACGACCATGGCGTACCTGACGCGCGAGGACATCCCCTTCCACTACGCGCTCGCCGACACCTTCACCGTCTGCGACGCCTACCACTGCTCCTTCATCGGCTCCACCGACCCCAACCGCTACTACCTGTGGTCGGGGCACACGGGCAACGACGGCAAGGGCGGCGGCCCGGTCCTCGGCAACGACGAACTCGGCTACGACTGGACGACGTACCCCGAGCGGCTGGAGGAGGCCGGGATCTCCTGGAAGATCTACCAGGACATCGGCGACGGCCTGGACGCGGCCGGCCACTGGGGCTGGATCGACGACGCCTACCGCGGCAACTACGGCGACAACTCCCTGCTGTACTTCAACAAGTACCGCAACGCGAAGCCGGGCGACCCTCTGTACGACAAGGCCCGCACCGGCACCGACGTGAAGAACGGCGACGGCTACTTCGACCGGCTCCGCGCCGACGTCAAGGCGGGCCGGCTGCCGAAGATCTCCTGGATAGCCGCCCCGGAGGCTTTCTCCGAGCACTCCAACTGGCCCTCGAACTACGGTGCCTGGTACATCTCCCAGGTCCTCGACGCGCTCACCTCCAACCCGGCGGTGTGGGCGAAGACCGCCCTGTTCATCACGTACGACGAGAACGACGGCTTCTTCGACCACGCGGTGCCGCCGCTGCCGCCGAAGTCGGCCGCGCAGGGCCGGTCCACCGTCGACGTCTCCCTGGACGTCTTCAAGGGCAGCGGCACCCACCGCGAGGGCTTCTACGGGCTGGGCCCGCGCGTGCCCATGCTGGTCGTCTCGCCCTGGAGCAAGGGCGGCTTCGTCTGCTCCGAGACCTTCGACCACACCTCGGTCATCCGGTTCATGGAGCGCCGCTTCGGCGTCCGCGAGCCCAACATCTCGCCGTGGCGGCGCGCCATCTGCGGCGACCTGACCAGCGCCTTCGACTTCTCCCGCAAGGACAGCCGGCCGGCCCGCCTGCCGGACACCGACGCCTACGAGCCGCAGGACCGCGACCGCCATCCCGACTACCGGCCCACCCCGCCCGCGGACCCGGACATGCCCCGCCAGGAACCCGGTCTGCGCCCCACCCGCCCGCTGCGGTACGCCCCGCAGGTGGACGGCGCCGTGGACGCGGTGGCCGGCAAGCTCACGCTCACCTTCGCCTCCGGCGCCGGCGCCGGCGCCGCCTTCCTCGTCACCTCCGGCAACCGCACCGACGGTCCCTGGACGTACACCACCGAGGCCGGCAAGAGCATCGCGGACACCTGGAACTCGGCGTACTCGGACGGTTCGTACGATCTGACCGTGCACGGCCCCAACGGCTTCCTGCGCGTCTTCCGGGGACCCAACCGGGTCGCCGGACCCGAGGTGACCGCCCGGCACGCCGGGGACGACGTCCGGCTGACGTTCACCAACCCCGGCTCCGGCGTGGTCCGCCTGCGGATCGAGAACGCCTACGGCGGCCGGAGCAGGACCGTCACCGTGCGTCCCGGCACCACCGTGCGCCACACCGTCGACCTCCAGCGGAGCCGGCGCTGGTACGACCTGACCGTCACCTCCGAGACCGACCCCGCCTTCCTGCGACGCTTCGCCGGGCACGTGGAGAACGGACGTCCGGGCGTGAGCGACCCGGCGATCGTCACGGAGTGACGTCGGCCACCAGCGCGGTGTGAGGTGCCCCGGTTCCGGTCGCCGGGGCGCCAGGGCCGGCTCCGGGCGGGCCGGTTCCGGTCCCGTCGCGCGTCGCGCTTGTGCGCCGCGCTGCTGCCGGCTCCGGGCGGGCCGGTTCCTGTTCGGTGTGTGTGCCGCTTGCGGTGTCGGTCCGTCGGCTGCCGGGTGCGGGCGGTGGGGTGGTGGCCACGGGGCAGCCGCCGGGGTCAGAAGGGGGTGAGGTGTCCCGGTTCGGGTTGCCGGGGCACCAGGGGTGACCCCGGGCGGGCCGGTTCCGTCTCCGGGCGCGTGGTCTTCGGCGCCGGAACGCCGGCCACCGGGCGAGGTGTGTCGGGCGGCCGGGGCGTCGCACGGCTCAGCTGGACCACGCCCCAGGCGGCCAGCGCCGCGCCGGCCAGCGCGAGCAGCACGCCGCCCGGGCCGCCCCGCAGCCGCTCCCCGAGCAGGGAAAGACCGATCACCGCGGCGGCCACCGGATTGGCGAGGGTCACCACCGCCAGCGGGGCGCCCAGACCGCCCCGGTACGCCGTCTGCGACAGCAGCAGCCCGCCCGCCGCGAAGGCCGCCACCAGCACCGCCACCCCGGTCACCTGCGCGCTGAGCAGCGGACCCGAGCGGTCCGTGACGGCGACCGTGACCGTCTGGGTGAGCGCCGACGCGACCCCCGAGGCGACGCCGGACGCCGTCGCGTGCCGCAGTCCCGGCCGTGCGCCGGGCCACGACAGCACACCGATCAGCGCGGCCGTCGCGCCGGAGACCACCAGCGCCTCCGGCACGTCCAGGACGTCGTCGGGCGCGGGTCCGGACGCGGTGAGCAGGAGCGCGCCCAGCCCCAGCAGCGTCAGTCCGGTGCCCCGCCACTCGACCGCGCTCACCCGCCGGCCCGCCAGCCGCGCCCCGAGGGGCACCGCCGCGACCAGGGTGAGCGCACCGAGCGGCTGGACCACGGTGAGGGGGCCGTACTTGAGGGCCACGACGTGCAGCAGCGCGGCCGCGGCGTTGAGTGCGACCGACCACCACCAGGCCCCGGCGGCCAGCAGGCGCAGGGCGCCCGCTCCGGGCGTGCGGGAGGCCAGCCGTTCCTGGGCCACGGCCGCGGCGGCATAGGCGCACGCGGAGACCAGGGACAACAGGACGGCGACCAGGGCGGCGCTCACCGGCCCGCCCCCACCAGCTCCTGCTGTTCCGCCGCCCGCCGCCGCATCGCCGGCCGGCCGCGCGGTACGACGCCCGGCGTGCGGCGCGGCAGGTGGATCACCGCGAGCGCGAGACCGAGCAGGGCCGCCGCCACGATCACGTCGAGCCAGTAGTGGTTCGCGGTTCCCACGATCACCAGCAGTGTCACCAGCGGATGCAGCAGCCAGAGCCACCGCAGGCGCGAGCGCGTCGCGAGGATCAGGCCGATCGCCAGCATCAGGGCCCAGCCGAAGTGCAGCGAGGGCATCGCCGCGAACTGGTTCGACAGCTGGTCGGCGCGGGGCGGACCGTACACCGACGGACCGAACACCCGGGCGGTGTCGACCAGGCCCGTCGCGCCCAGCATGCGCGGCGGGGCGAGCGGGAAGAGCAGGTGCAGCACCAGCGCCGCGCCCGTCACCGCGGCCAGTGCCCGGCGGGCCCGGACGTAGTGCCCCGGCCGTCTCAGGTAGAGCCAGACCAGGAAGGCCGCGGTGGCCGGGAAGTGCACGACGGCGTAGTACGTGTTCGCCACGTGCACGAGGGTGTCGCCGTGCAGGAGCAGGGACTGCACCGCGCCCTCGTCGGGCAGCCGGAGCGCCCGCTCCCAGTCCCACACGTGGCGCGCGTTGCGGAAGGCCTCGGCGGTGTGGCCCGTCGCCAGCTGCCGGCCGAGCTTGTAGACGAGGAACAGTCCTGCCACGAGCAGGAGTTCACGGACGAGCGGAGGACGCGCGGGCGCGTCCGACTCCGCTTGTGCAGGCTCGGTGCGGGCAGTCATCCCCCGGCCCCTTCGCTGACGGTGGTGCGTGTGGCTCACAGGGACGGGGACGCGTGACGGTTTTCATCGATACGACCTCGTTCCGATACGCCAGTGTACCGATACGGTGGTGTACCGGTACACTGCCGTATCGATAGACGTACGACACACTGAAGTACAGGACACTCGAGCGCCGCTGTAGCGACGCTGGACCCGATGAGGAGCAGAGCCGATGACGTCGCAGGCCGCGGACCGACCGGAACCGGTCGGCACCTCGCGCCGCTCCAAGATCACGCCCGAGCGTGAGCAGGAGTTCTTCGACGCCGTGCTCGAACAGATCCGGTCCTGCGGCTACGACGCCGTCACCATGGAGGGCATCGCCGCCAGCACCCGGTGCAGCAAGTCCACGCTCTACCGGCAGTGGAAGACCAAGCCCCAGTTCGTGGCCGCGGCGCTGCGCTCCCACCGCCGGGTGCGCTTCGCGGGCATCGACACCGGGTCGCTCGCCGAGGACCTGCGCCAGGCGGCCCGGGCCGCGGGCGCGGGAGCGGGCAAGGACACCGGGCTGCTCCAGGCACTCGGCCACGCGGTCATGCAGGACCCGGAACTCCAGGGCGCGCTGCGCGAGGCGCTCGTCGAGCCGGAGATCGCCGCGCTGCGGGAGATCCTGGACCGCGGTGTCGCCCGCGGAGAGGTCGCCGCCGGCCACCCGGCGCTGGACTACGTGCCGGCGCAGATGTTCGGCATGCTGCGGATGCGGCCCGTCGTCGAGGGCGAGCAGGCCGACGCGGAGTACCTGGTCGGGTTCGTGGAGGCCGTCGTGCTGCCGGCGCTCGGCCTCCCCTGAGACCCAGGCCGCCGTCCACGGGATGACTGGACGGTGGCCTGCCCGCGCCGCACCGTGGGGACGGGGGCGGCGCGCACCCCCGGCCGGGTGGGGCGCCCTCTGAGCGGAAGGGCGTCCCACCCGGCCGACCGACGCGCGGGGCCGGTCAGACGTCCTGGCCGTCGCCGCCGGAGGCGGCGGACACCTTGATGCCCTTGGTCATCTCGTCGATCACCCTCTGCTGCTGGTCGGTGTCGACGCCGAAGCGGACGACCACGATGCGCTCCGGGTCGGCGGGCGAGGGGAAGGCGAGCGACTCGACGTAGCCGTCGGCGCCCTTGTCGGTGACCGCCTTCCAGCGGACCAGATAGCCCTTCTGCCCGGCGACCGTGATCGCCTTGGAGGCCAGTTCCTCGTGCGAGGTGATCCCGCCGTAGGACTTTCCGCCGTAGGACTCCTCGGCGTTGGCCTCGATGTCGGCCTTCGCGACCTCCTCGGCGGTGGTGCCCTTGGTGCCCAGCACCATCGCGGGCGCCGAGTAGGCGCCCCCCTTCGTGCAGGTGCTGGAGGCGTCGCCGGGGCACTGGTAACTGGCGTCCGACGTCACCTGCGCCCCGACCGACAGCTGCTGTCCGGACCAGCCGTCCGGAATGGGCAGGCTGATCCCGCTGACCGGGTCCGCCACCGACCCGCTGTCGATGGTGGGCGGCTCGGACCGGTCCGGCGAGTCGGGGGAGCCCGGCGCGGCCGACTCGCCGTTCCCGCCGCCCGAGCCGCCGAAGGGATCCTTCCGGTCGCCGGGGCCCCGCCGGTCCTGCTGCGCGGGCCCCGCGCCGTCACCGCTCGAACCGCCGTCGTCCGTCAGCACGTACACACCGGCACCGACGCCGGCCAGCACGGCCACGGCCGCCGTCACCGCTATCCCGGTACGCAGCCGGCGCCGCCGCGCGGACGGCTGCTGCACGGGGTAGCCGGGATAGCCCGGGTGCACGGGGTACGGCCCGGGCACGGTGAAAGGCGCTGCGTCGGGTGCCGGCGGCTGCGTCGGAGGACCCCACGCGGCGGCCGACCCCGCGGGACGGACCTGGTCCGTCCACACCTTTCCGTCCCACCAGCGCTCGGTGGCGGGACCGTCGTTCTGCTGTCCGGGGTCCGGGTACCACCCGGGAGGAGTCACCTGCGTCATGTGCCCACCGTATGAGGCGTCGGTGAAAGCCGGATGAGAGGCCCGCCGGAACCGGATCCCCGCCGGAACCGGATCCGTACCGGCGAGCCCGCAGCGGCGAGTTGACGGATGACGGCGAGCCACGTCGCTGATGGGCCGCCCGCCGCGTCGCCCGTGCTTTACCGCATGTCACCCGTGACGGCAACTAGTGTCCCGACGGCCCACCACTGGCGCGATCGGACGGCTAGGCTCAGCCCCTGTACGTCATTCGAGCGACTTGGGGAGGCAGCGGGATGACGGAGGTACGGCGGACGGCCGTCGCCTCGGCCTCCCTCTGGGAGCGCGACGAGGAAATCGCCACCCTCACACGGGCGGTGGACACCCTGTGCGCGGACCGCTCGTCCACCGGCACCCTGTTGGTGGCCAGCGGCGAGGCGGGACTCGGCAAGACGGCGCTGCTCGCCGAGACCCGCCGCATCGCCGAGGCCCGGGGCTGCGCCGTCTGGTCGGCGCGCAGTGGCGAGACCCTGCGGTCCGTCCCCTTCAACGTGGTGCGGCAACTGCTCCAGCCCGCGCTCGTGTCCATGCTCCCGGAGGAGGCGCGGGAGTACCTCGGCGACTGGTACGACATCGCGGGTCCCGCCCTCGGCATAGCGGACCCGGGCGAGCGGCAGGCCGACCCGCAGGGCGTGTGCGACGGTCTGGTCGCCGTCGTACGCCGGCTCGCCCGCCGGGAGTGGCCGCTGGTCCTGCTGCTCGACGACGTCCACTGGGCCGACCAGGAGACCCTGCGCTGGCTGGCCGCGCTCGCCGACCGGCTCGACGAGACCTCCGTCCTGGTCGTGGTCGCCCGCCGCCCCGGGGACGTCACCGGCGACAGCGCCCGCCACCTGGACGCGGCCGCCGCACTGGGCCGGCCCCTCGCCCCGCTGAACCCCCTCACCCCGGACGCGACGGCCGGCCTGACCCGCGCCACCGTGGGCCACCACGCCGACGCCGCGTTCTGCCGCGAGGTGTGGGCCGTCACCGGCGGCAACCCGTACGAGACGGTCGAACTCCTCGCCAAGGTCCACGACAGCGAACTGGAACCGGTCGAGGCGCACGCCGCCGAACTGCGCGCCCTGAACCGTTCCGCCCGGGGCGGTGGCCTCCTCGCCCGACTGGAACAACTCGGCGTCGACGCCACCCGGTTCGCCTGGGCCGCCGCCATCCTCGGCGGCGGCATCACCGTCGACATGGTGGCCCGGCTCTCCACCCTCGACCGCGCCGCCGCGGCCCGCTGCGCCGAGCTGCTGTGCGGCGCCCGGATCCTCACCACGCCCGACCCGGCGGCCGGGCAACCGGCCACGGGCGAGCTGGAGTTCGTCCACCCGCTGATCGCCACCGACGTCTACAACTCCATTCCCGGCGCCCTGTGCACGGCGATGCACGGCATCGCGGCCCAGCTGGTCACCGAATCCGGACTGGGCGCCGCGGCCGCCTCCCGCCATCTGCTCCGGGTGTACCCCGACGACGATCCTGAGGTCGTCGACCAGTTGCGCGAGGCCGCCCGCGAGCACCTCGCCGTCGGCGCCCCCGACGCGGCCCGCCGCTGCCTCGAACGCGCCCTCGAGGAGCCGCCGTTGCCCGAGATCCACGCGCGCGTGCTCTACGAACTGGGCTGTGCCACCCTGCTCACCGCGCCCGCCACCACCATCGGCCACCTGCGCACCGCGCTCGGCATGCCCGGCCTCGACGGCGACCAACGCGTCAACGCCGTCTTCCGGCTCTCCGAGGCCCTGGTCCACAACGACCAGCTGGAGGAGGCCGTCCGCACCGTCCAGGCGGAGGCGGCCCGGACCGCGGACCCGGCCGCCCGGCTGCGGCTGCAGGCCGTCCAGTACATGTGGGAGGGCATCCACCCCGGTGAGACGTCCTCGCCCGGCCGGTCCGCGCGCCTCGCCGAGATCGCCGGGACCTGCGCCGGCCGGGACGACACCGAGCGCGCCCTGCTCATCCTGCGCGGCTTCGACGCCATGAGCCACGGTGAGAACGCCGAGGAGGTCCTCGAACTCTGCGACCGGACCCTCGTCAACGGCCGCCTCGCTCCGGGGCTCGGCTGGACCGACTCCGAGTGGGGTCTGGAACTGCCGATGATGCTGGCCAACTGCTATGCCTACACCGACCGGCTCGACCGCGCCGAGGCACTGTTCACCGAGGCCCTGCGCGCCTACGAGAGCGCCGGCTGGAGCGGCGGCCACCTCGCCCTCGCGCACACCTACGTGGGGCTCGGCCACCGCAGGCGGGGCCGCCTCAGGGAGGCCGAGAAGTCCCTGCGCCAATCGCTGCGCATCGCGGAGCGCGTGGGCCGCGGACTCCCGCTGTACTGGTCCGCGGTCTGCAACCTGATCGACACCCTGCTCGCCCGCGGCCATGTCGCTCAGGCCCGGACCGTCGCCGAACTGGAGGCCGCCGAGAAGACGGCCGCCGTACGCGGCCGGTACAACCCGGTGGTGTCCCCCTGGGCGACCGAGCTCGCCCGCGCCCTCGCCACCGAGGACCCCGGCCGCGCCGCCCACCTGGCCACCGACGCCCGCCGCCAGGCCGAACGCTTCGGCACGGATACCGCCATAGGAGAGGCCCTGCGCTGCGCCGCCGCCCTGGAGACCGGCCTGCGCGCGGTCCGGCTCGCCGCCCAGGCCGTCACCTACCTGGAGGCCTCGCCCTGCCAGTACGAGCACGCCGCCGCCCGCGTGGAGTACGGCATCGCGGCGCGTTCGGCGGCGGAACTCGAGCGGGGCATGGCGCTGGCGGACTCGTGCGGCGCCGACGGGCTGGTGGCGCGGGCCCGCGAGGCGCTGGCGGCGGGACACGCGACCTGAGGTCCGCCGCCTCGGCCCCCGTCCGGACGCGCGGGGACAGGGGCGGCACTTCGCGGTGTCCGCGCGGGGCCGGCCCGGGTCGGCTGAGCATGCCGCACCGCGGTGCCGCGCCCGGCGGGCGCGTCCGTCCGCGGGCTGCGCGGACGGCCCGGACGCGGCAGGTCTTCCTCGGCGAACCCGCCGGGGCCACGACCTGGTCAGGGCGTGTCCGTGAACACCACCCACACCTGGCCGTCGGCGAAGTTCACCGGTGTGCCGTCCGGCGCGGTGAAGGACGTGCCGTCCGAGGCCGCCCCGCGCTTCCACGTCGCCTCGTAGGTGCGCCCGTCGCGCAGCACCTCCGCCCGCCCGGACCCCACGGTCTCCACGTAGGGGGAGTTGTTGCCCAGGAAGTCGCCGAACGCGGACTCGCGGACCCTCACATGCTGCACGACGACCGTCGCCGGCGCCGCCCGCCGGCCGCCGTCCGTGGTGGCCGGGGTGCCGTCCATGGCGACCAGCCAGCGGTCACGCCGCTCGGACCAGGTGAAGGTGAAGCTCGCCGACGGATAGCGCACCGTGCGCGAGGACTGCGCCCGGCCGCCCGCGGGCGCGTCGCCGTAGCGGAACCCCGTGGTCAGCGCGGCGGCGCCGGCGGGCGACGGCAGTAGTCGGCCGGGCCGCACGTAGAGGTTGTGCGGTGCGGCCCGGCCCTTGTCCCGGAGGTAGGCGTCGGACGTCCTGCCGGGCGGCTCGGCCCGCAGGGGCGCCCGGTCGACCAGGGGGAGCAGCTTGCGCTGGGCGCCGGAGAACGCGAGCGTCGGCCGGTCGAACTGGCGCAGCAGCTCCAGGTCGGACTCCCGGGCGCTGCGCACCGGGCCGACCGTCTTCGGGAACGCGGTCGCGTAGACCGCCATCAGACGGCTCAGTCCTGCCTCCACCGGTTCCACGTAGACGACGTCCGCCGCTTCCAGGCCGGCCTGCGGCCGGGCGGCGGGCACGTTGTCGAGCTTCACGGCGAGCACGGACGCGGCGCCGTGCCTGTCACGCGACGGCGGCGTGCCCTGCCGCTGCGGGTCCGGGGGCCGCTCGGCGTCGTGCGACCGCCCGGTGTCGTGCGACCGCCCGGCGGGGTGCGACCGCTCGATGTGGGGCGCTCGCGCGTCGTCCTCCGTTCCCGGCTCCGTGGCGCAGCCCGCCGCCAGCGAGACGGCGACCGCCGCGGCCAGCAGGGCCGGCACGGCGCCGACCTGTGTGCCGCGCCGTACGGCACGTTCCCGTCTGCGCGTACCTCGACGCATTCCGACCACCCGCTACCTATCCCATGTCATGGATTGTCTGTTTCTGACAGCATTCAGTGCCCTACCCGACCGCATCCGGCAGCGCACCCGGAATCCGCTGTTCGGCCCAGCGGGCGGCGGTTCGCCGGGGGAACCGCCGGGTACCCGGCCGCCACGCAGGCCCGACGCGCGAGACCGACGCGCACGGACGACGGGCACGAGCCACGGAGGGAGCGCGAGGCGATGAAGGCGGTTGTCTGGCAGGGCAAACGGGACGTGCGGGTCGAGGACGTGCCCGACCCGCGGATCCAGGAGCCGACGGACGCGGTCATCCGTGTCACGTCCTCGGGACTGTGCGGCTCCGACCTGCACCTGTACGAGGTGCTCACGCCGTTCATGACACCGGGCGACATCCTCGGTCACGAACCGATGGGGATCGTGGAGGAGGTCGGCCCCGAGGTGAGGGGCCTCAAGCCCGGCGACCGGGTGGTGGTGCCCTTCCAGATCGCGTGCGGGCGCTGCTACATGTGCGACGCGGGGCTGCAGACCCAGTGCGAGACCACCCAGGTCACCGGCGAGGGCATGGGCGCCCCGCTGTTCGGCTACACCCGCCTGTACGGGGCCGTGCCCGGCGGCCAGGCCGAGTACCTGCGCGTGCCGCAGGCGCAGTACGGCCCGATCAAGGTGCCCGAGGGCCCGGCCGACGACCGCTTCGTCTACCTCTCCGACGTCCTGCCCACCGCCTGGCAGGCCGTCGCCTACGCCGCTGTCCCGCCCGGCGGCAGCGTCGCGGTGCTCGGCCTCGGCCCGATCGGTGACATGGCCTGCCGGGTCGCCCGGGCCACGGGGGCCGGCCGGGTGTTCGGCGTGGACCTCGTGCCGGAGCGGCTGCGGCGGGCGCGGGAGCGGGGCGTGGAGACGTACGACCTGCGGTCCTTCGACAGCGAGAAGGAACTCGTCGCCGCGATCCAGGACGAGACCGGTGGCCGCGGCCCCGACGCCGTGATCGACGCGGTCGGCACCGAGGCGCACGGCGGCGCCGCCGCCAAGCTGGTCCAGCAGGCCGCGGCCGTGATGCCCCGCTCCCTCAGCGGCCCGCTGGCGGAACGCTTCAGCGTCGACCGGCTCGCGGCCCTCCACACCGCCATCGGCCTGGTGCGGCGCGGCGGCACGATCTCGCTGAGCGGCGTCTACGGCGGCATGGCCGACCCGATGCCGATGCTCACCCTGTTCGACAAGCAGGTCCAGCTGCGGATGGGACAGGCCAACGTACGCCGCTGGAGCGACGAGATCATCCCCTACCTGACGGACGAGGACCCCCTGGGCGTCGACGACTTCGCCACCCACCGGGTGCCGCTGGCGGACGCGCCGCACGCGTACGAGATGTTCCAGAAGAAGCAGGACGGTGCGGTCAAGGTCCTGATGAAGCCGTAGGGCCGGTGCGTCCGCGGGGTGCTCAGGGGCCGCCGAGGATCTCCGCCAGGTCGTACCGGACCGGCTCCTCCAACTGGGCGTAGGTGCAGCTCTCCGGCGTCCGGTCCGGCCGCCATCGGCGGAAGCGGGCCGTGTGCCGGAAGCGCGCCCCGTTCTCCATGTGGTCGTACGCCACCTCCACGACCCGCTCCGGCCGCAGCGGCACCCACGACAGGTCCTTCTTGCCCGACCAGCGGCTCGGTGCGCCGGGCAGCCGGGCCGACTCGTGCGCCGCCTCCTCGGCCCAGGCGGCCCACGGATGACCCCGGACGTCGTCCATGCGCAGCGGTTCCAGCTCCTCCACCAGCTCGGCGCGCCGCTTCATGGAGAAGGCGGCGCTCACGCCCACGTGCTGGAGGACGCCCCGGTCGTCATGGAGGCCGAGCAGCAGTGAGCCGACCACCGGGCCGCTCTTGTGGAGGCGGTAACCGGCGACGACGACATCCGCCGTCCGCTCGTGCTTGATCTTGAACATGGCCCGCTCGTCCTGGCGGTACCGCAGGTCGAGCGGCTTGGCGACGACCCCGTCCAGCCCCGCCCCCTCGTACTGCTCGAACCACCGCCGGGCCACCTCGATGTCGTCCGTCGCCGGTGCCACGTGCACGGGCGGCGTGACCCCGGACAGCGCCCGTACCAACAGCGCCCGCCGGTCGGCGAGCCCCACGTCGAGCAGGGACTCGTCGTCCAGCGCCAGCAGGTCGAAGGAGACGAGGGAGGCAGGCGTCCTCTCGGCCAGCGTCCGCACCCGGGAGTCCGCCGGATGGATCCGCTCGGTGAGCGCGTCGAAGTCCAGGTGTCCCTCCCGCGCGATGACGATCTCCCCGTCCACCACGCACCGCTCGGGCAACCGCTCCCGCACCGCCTCGACCAGCTCAGGGAAGTACCTGGTCAGCGGCTTGCCCGTACGGCTGCCCAGCTCCACCTCACCACCGTCGCGGAACACGATCGCCCGGAACCCGTCCCACTTCGCCTCGTAGTGCATGCCCGGCGGGATCTTCGCCACGGACTTGGCGAGCATCGGCTTCACGGGCGGCATGACGGGCAGATCCATGCTCCGACTGTAGGAGCGGCCCACCCGGCCCGCCTGCCGGAAGCGGACAGCCGCGGACGGACACGGACAGCCGCGGACGGGCCCCGGGCCGGTGTGCGAGGTCCCCCCGGTGCGCCTACCGTGGCTCGCATGGCGGAAGCGGTGGAACTGGAAGCGGGCGGACGGACCGTGCGGCTGTCCAGCCCGGGCAAGGTCTTCTTCCCGGAGCCCGGCTACACCAAGCTCGACGTGGCCCGGTACTACCAGGCGGTCGCCCCCGGCATCCTGCGCGCCCTGCGCAACCGGCCCACCACCCTGGAGCGCTACCCGGACGGCGTCACCGGCGAGTGGTTCTACCAGAAGCGCGCGCCCAAGGGCATGCCCGACTGGATCCCGACCGCGCACATCACCTTCCCCAGCGGACGCAGCGCCGACGAGATGTGCCCCACCGAGGAGGCGGCCGTCCTGTGGGCCGCCCAGTACGGCACCCTCACCTTCCACCCCTGGCCGGTCCGCCGCGACGACGTCGACCACCCCGACGAACTGCGCATCGACCTCGACCCCCAGCCCGGCACCGACTACGACGACGCCGTCCGCGCCGCCCACGAACTGCGTGCCGTCCTGGAGGAGTCCGGCGGGCTGCGCGGCTGGCCCAAGACCTCCGGCGGACGCGGCATCCACGTGTTCGTGCCGATCGAGCCGCGCTGGACCTTCACCCAGGTGCGGCGCGCGGCCATCGCCGCCGGGCGGGAACTGGAACGGCGGATGCCGGAGCGGGTCACCACCAAGTGGTGGAAGGAGGAGCGCGGCGAACGCATCTTCGTCGACTACAACCAGACCGCCCGGGACCGCACCATCGCCTCCGCCTACTCCGTGCGCCCCCGCCCGCACGCCCCGGTCTCCGCGCCGCTGACCTGGGACGAGGTCGGTGTCGCCCATCCGCGGGACTTCGACATCACGACGATGCCCGCGCGCTTCGCCGAACTCGGCGACGTGCACGCGGGCATGGACGACAAGGCCTACTCTCTCGACGCCCTGCTGGAACTGGCGACGAAGGACGAGCACGACCACGGGCTCGGCGATCTGCCGTACCCGCCCGAGTATCCGAAGATGCCGGGGGAACCCAGGCGGGTACAGCCGAGCCGCGCGAAGAAGCCGCGGCCCCAGGAGACCTGAACTACAACTCCTTGATCCTCACGTCCCGGTACGACACCACGTCCGAGGTGCCGTGGACCTGGAGCCCGATGTAGCCGGAGGCGAACCGCCGCCCGTCCGTGCCCGGGTCGTCCGAGCGCGGCGGGTAGAAGTCCTGGCCGCCGGTGTTGTCGAACTCGTTGATCAGCGCGCCGTTGCGGTAGACGGAGTAGTGCTGGTCGACCACCCGGATCTCGTAGTCGTTCCAGGTGCCCTTCTCCGTCACCCCGGCGCCGGCCAGGCCCACCCGGTCGAAGCCGTAGACCGAACCGGACTTGTACAGGTCGCCGGTCGGGCTGTCGAACACCTGCACCTCGTGCCCGTACTTGATGGCGACCCACTCCGGCCGTGACTCCTCCGGGTGGTCGTGGACCTGCGGGAAGCGCACGAAGACGCCGCCGTTGGTGTTCGCGGTGCCCGGAGCGTCGTCCCGCCACTGGAGCTTCAGCGAGAAGTCGCCGTACTTGCGCTCGGGGAACCACAGCATGCCCATGCCCGGCGTGGCGGTGCTGGAGGTGATCGACCCGTCGGGGTTCAGCCCGAACGAACCGCCGCCCACCTGCTGCCACCTGGCGAAGGACTCCTGGGTGCCGTCGAGGATCGCGCGGTAGCCCTCGGTCTGGCCGGGCAGGCCGATCCCGGACTGGCGGGCGGCCTTGTTGATCGCCCGGTACTCCCGCTTGTCGACGACCCCCTCGTCCAGGAGTCCGTCCGTCACCTCACGCACGTGCTTGAGGAACAGCGCCTGGGACGTCCACTCCTTCTCGTCCTCGATCAGCTCGTTGATCCGGCACCGGCTGTTCGTGACCCGGTTCGGCACACCCGTGTCGACCGTCCCGACGATCACCGTGAGCCGCTCGTCGTACTCCGGGCAGGGCGGCGCCGGTACCTGGCCCGCCACCACCGTGAAGCTCACGGTCAGCGGTGCGGAGGTGTTGCCCGCCTTGTCGGTCGCCCGGTACGCCACGGTGTGCCGGCCCACGCGGTCGACGACCACGGGCGCGGTGTACGCCAGGTAGGGTCCGGCGTCGAGCGAGTACTCCACGCCGGCCAGCCCGTAGCCGCCCTCGTCCGTGGCGTTGACGCTCACCCTGGCGCTGCCGACGTAGGCGCCGTCGGAGTTCCTGGTGCCGTCCACGGTCGCGCCGGTCACCGGCGGGGTGGTGTCCTGCGGGGGAGCGGCGGCGACGGTGAAGGCGACGCTCTTCTCCGCCGCGGCGTTGCCCGCCTTGTCGGTGGCGCGGTAGCGCACGGTGTGCTTGCCGACCTGGTGCACCATGACGGGCGCGGTGTACGCCTGCCAGGCCCCGTCACCGATCGCGTACTCGATGGTGTTGACGCCGGAACCGGTGTCGGAGGCGGTGACCGTCACCGTCGCCATGTCGACGTACGCGCCGTCCGCGTCGCGCTCGCCGCTGACCGTCGCCGAGGTCTCCGGCGGGGTCGTGTCGTCCGTGGGCACGGGGGCCACGGTGAACGTGACGCTCTTCTCGGCGGCGGCGTTGCCCGCCTTGTCGAAGGCCCGGTAGCGCACCGTGTGCTCGCCGACCTGGTCGACGACGACCGGTGTGGTGTACGGCTGCCAGGCGCCGTCGGCGCCGATCGCGTACTCGACGCGGTCCACGCCGGAGCCCGCGTCGGAGGCGCCGATCGTCACGCTCGCGCTGCCGACGTACGCGCCGTCGGAGTTCCGCGTGCCGCCCACGTCCGCCGACGTCTCGGGCGCCGTCGTGTCCTCGCCCCCGCCGCCCTCGGTCACCACGAGCACGCCCTTCATCTCCCCGTGGCCGGGGATCGAGCAGTAGTACAGGTAGCGGCCGGGCGAGAGGGTGACCTCGGCGGTGTGCCTCCCACCCTGGGCGTCGCCCGGGGTGGCCAGGATGTTCAGCTGGACGTCCCTGTTGTACTCGGGGTCGCTGACGACGAACGTCAGCGTGTGCGGCATGCCGGTGGTGTTGCCGGTCGCCGCACTGTTCTCGAAGACGATGGTGGCCGGTCCGGCCACCGCCGTCTCGGGCGCGGACGTGTACTTGGTGATGTCGTCGCCGGCGGTCCAGGTCAGGAGCTGTTCGGCGGCCTCGGCCCGCCCCGCCGACCCGGGCTGCCCCGAGGCGGACGTCGTCTGCAGGCCGAGCATCATCAGCAGCCCGGCCAGCAGGGCGGCCCACACTCTTCGTCGGCGCGTCATTCGGTCCCCCTCGCCAGCTGTCCGGCGGCCGGGGTGGGCCCGCCGCCCTTGTAGGTGACCCGCCACAGGGCCGACTTGGAGTCCGAGGTGAAGAAGCCGCGGCCGTAGTCGAGGACGTACAGCGCGCCGTCCGGGCCGAACTTCCAGCCCATCAGGTTCCTGATGCCGTCGTTGCCGACCGGCACGATCTTCTTCAGCGACTCCGCGTGCACCGGCAGACCGCCGTCGCCCTGCGTCTTCGGGTCCATCAGCACCGCGTTGCGCGGCTGGTCGGCGTCGTAGAAGTCACCGACGAACCACTTGCCGTCCCAGTACGCGGGCCACTTGGTGTCGCTGGTGCTGCCGGCGTCGTACCGGTAGACGGGGCCGTTCATCGCGGCCTGGCCGCCGCCCTTGAGCCAGGGCAGCCGGTAGGTGGCCTCCTCCTGCTTGTACGAGGGGATCCCGTTCCCGTCCCGCGGGAAGTCGGGGCCGCCGCCCTGCGGCGAGTACCAGATGTTGTTGCCGGTGACCGGAGGCAGGTTGACCAGGCCGTCGTTGTTCGGCGACTCGTTCTTCGGGTGGTCGCAGTCGTACCAGCCCAGCGGCTTGGACGGGTCCGGCAGGTTCCGGTCCCGGTACGGCTGCTTGTTGCCCATGCAGTAGGGCCAGCCCCGGTTGCTCGCCTTGGTGATCACGGCGAACGTGTCGTACTTGGCCGGGCCCCACGTCGGTGACGGAGCGCCGGCGTCCGGGCCGACCCAGCCCGCGTACAGCGTGTCGGTCGCCTTGTCGACGGAGATGCGCGCCGGGTTGCGCACGCCCATCACGTAGATCTCGCCGCGCGTCTTGCCACCGCCCTCGGCGGTCTCCTTCCCGGTGAACAGGTTGCCCTCGGGGAGGGTGTACGTCCCGTCCGGCTCCGGGTGGATGCGCAGGATCTTGCCGTTGAGGTTGTTGGTGTTGCCGGCGGTGCGGCGCGCGTCGGCGAAGGACACGCCCTTGAAGTTCGGCTCCGGGTTGTTTCCCGAGTAACCACCGCTGAACCCGCTGGAGTTGTTGTCACCGGTGGCGATGTACAGGTTCCCCTTGGAGTCCCAGGCCATCCCGCCGCCCGCGTGGCAGCAGCTGTGGATCTGCACCGGCCACTTCAGCAGCACCTTCTCGCTGCCCAGGTCCAGTGTGTTGGTGGCCTGGTCGAGCGTGAAGCGGGAGACGCGGCGCTCGGCCATGTGCGTGTCCCGGTTGATCTCGGAGTGCGGCGTGTAGTGCAGGTACACCCAGCCGTTCTCCGCGAACCCCGGGTCCAGCTCGATGCCGAGCAGGCCCTCCTCGACCTTGACCAGTTCCTCGCCGCCGCCCTTGTTGCCGAAGACGGTCAGCTCACCGGCGAGCGTGACCTTCCTGGTCTTCGGGTCCCAGACGTGGATCTCGCCCTTGCCCTTGCCGATGTCCGGGTCGTTCCAGTCGGTCACCACGGGCTGGGAGGAGTCCGCGCCGCCGCGGCCGATGTAGAACACCCGGCCGTCCGGTGCGGTGACCAGGCCGTGCGGCTCGCCGATCTGGTCGTTGCGGCCGGGCTGGTTGGGCTGGGTGAGCCGCTCGGCCTTGTAGTTCCCGGTGATGGTCGCCTTGCAGTCGGCCTGTGCCAGCCGGGTCGTCCACATCAGGGCGCCGCGCAGATGGGCGCGGAAGTCGGTCTCGTCGTACGACGACACCGTGCCGCCCATGCCGGTGTAGAAGGACCGGCCGCCGTCGTAGTCCCGGCACCAGCTGACCGGGTGGTCCGCGCCGTTGGCGCTCGCGCCGGGCGCGTACGTCGACTCGCGCACCCGGGCGACGGTGTGGACGTCACCGGACGGGTTCTTCTGCCAGTTCAGCCACTCGTCCGGGCGTTTCCACTCCATCGGCAGGTCCTTGGTGGCCGGATGACGCCGGTCACCGACCTCCACGGTGGCCCGCTGGACCTTCGCCGGGCTGGAGGCCGCCGGGCGGGCGCCGACCAGACCGGTGAACCAGTCCGAGTACGGCTCCGCGCGCGCCGCGTCGTGGACGCCGACGAAACCGCCGCCGGCCTCCATGTACGCCTCCAGGCCCGCCTCCTGCTCCGGATCGAGGACGTCACCGCCGCCGGTCAGGAAGACGATCGCGTTGAAGCGGCCGAGCTTCTTCTCGTTGGTGAAGACCGAGGCGTTGTCCGTGGCCTCGACCTTGAAGCGCTCGTTCGCGGGGCCGGACAGCCCGATCCGCTCGATGGCGGCGATCCCGGCGTTCACGACCGGTGACTCGTCCCCGGCGGCGGCGGACCCGTAGAAGATCAGCACCCGTACGTCGGCGCCGCCCGGTGGTGACGTGATGGACATCGTTGTCAGGGGCGGATCCGGCGCCGGACGCGCGCTGGCGGCGGGACCCGACAGCAGTCCGGTGGTGACGAAACCGGCGGTCGCGAACGCCGCCCAGGCCCTTCTTCTCGCGCTCAACCCTCGTAAGTGCATGGGCACCTCCTCGGTCACGGCAGCAGCGCCAAGGAAGCTAGACCTCTTTGCGCGGTTCGCCAATAGGTATGACCGGGATCGAACGAACTTTGTCCTGAGTGTGGAGAAACCCGGCCGCAGCCGGTACCGTCCCACGGGTTCATTACGGCCAATCAGGGCTGCGTCTCCGCAAATTCCGTATCGGCGTGGGGAGTTCGGCATGGACAGGCGTGGTTTCAACCGACGGGTACTGCTGGGTGGCGCGGCCGTCGCGACATCGTTGTCCCTCGCCCCGGAGACGGCCGGTGCCCAAGCCCCGGCGAAGGCGGCGGCCCCGGCGAGGACGGCGCCGGCCGGGGGTCAGGTGAGACGCGTCAAGATGTACGCCGAGAGGCTGCCCGACGGTCAGATGGGCTACGGCTTCGAGAAGGGCAAGGCGTCCGTCCCCGGCCCGCTGATCGAGCTCAACGAGGGCGACACGCTGCACATCGAGTTCGAGAACACCATGGACGTACGGGCGAGCCTGCACGTCCACGGCCTGGACTACGAGATCTCCAGCGACGGCACGGCGATGAACAAGAGCGACGTGGAGCCCGGCGGCACCCGCACCTACACCTGGCGCACCCACACGCCCGGCCGCCGTGCGGACGGCACCTGGCGGGCGGGCAGCGCGGGCTACTGGCACTACCACGACCACGTCGTCGGCACGCCCCATGGCACCGGTGGCATCCGCAACGGCCTGTACGGACCGGTGATCGTGCGCCGCAAGGGCGACGTGCTGCCGGACGCCACGCACACGATCGTCTTCAACGACATGCTCATCAACAACCGCAAGCCCCACACCGGACCGAACTTCGAGGCCACCGTGGGCGACCGCGTCGAGATCGTGATGATCACGCACGGCGACCTCTACCACACCTTCCACATGCACGGTCACCGCTGGGCGGACAACCGCACCGGCATGCTCACCGGCCCCGACGACCCGAGCCAGGTCATCGACAACAAGATCACCGGCCCGGCGGACTCCTTCGGCTTCCAGATCATCGCGGGGGAGGGCGTCGGCGCGGGCGCGTGGATGTACCACTGCCACGTGCAGAGCCACTCCGACATGGGGATGGTGGGGCTGTTCCTGGTGAAGAAGGCCGACGGGACGATCCCGGGGTACGACCCGCACGAGCATCACGGGCAGGGGGCCGAAGGGGCCGAGGGCGGATCGGCGCACCACGGGCACTGACGACCGGCCGGAGCGGCTGGCCCCGCACGACCCCTGCGGCCCCCGCGCCCGTACGCGCGGGGGGCCGGGCGCGGGTGGCGAGCCGGTCAGGCGTCATGGGCCGTTCACGTGAACATGAAGCGATGGTGACGCCGTCCGTCCCCCGGTACAACCCGTTTTCCCGCGCCGGGAGCGTGCTCTCCCGTCCGGTGGCCTGCCGCTATCCTGAGCCGCAGCCGCCGACGAGGAGTCCCGAAGTGACCGCGACCGCGCCACGTCCCACGCTGGAGGCCGTGGCCGAGCGGGCCGGGGTCTCGCGGGCCACCGTGTCCCGGGTCGTCAACGGGGCGCACGGGGTGCGGGACGCGCTGGCCGACCGGGTCCGGCGCGCGGTGGAGGAACTCGGGTACGTGCCCAACCGGGCTGCCCGCAGCCTCGTGACCCGACGCCACGACGCCGTCGCCGTCGTCGCCGCCGAACCGGAGACCCGGGTCTTCGCCGACCCGTACTTCGCCCAGCGACTGCGCGGCATCAGCAAGGAACTGACGGCCCACGACAACCAGCTCGTGCTGCTGCTCACCGAGGGCCGCGAGGACCACGCCCGGGTCGGCCGCTATCTGGCCGGCGGCCACGTCGACGGCGCGCTCGTCTTCTCCCTGCACCTCGACGACCCGCTGCCCGGCCTCGTCCGGGACGCCGGCGTGCCGACCGTGTTCGGCGGGCGCCCCGACTGGGACGACGGCCGGGACGACGTGGTCTACGTGGACAGCGACAACCGCGGCGGCGCCCGTGAGGCCGTGCGCCACCTGGCCGGCCTCGGCCGCGCCCGTATCGCGCACATCACCGGCCCGCTCGACCAGACCTCCGCGGCCGACCGCCTCGCCGGCTTCCGCGACGTCCGGGCGGGCGCCGGCCCGGAGCTGGTCGCACGCGGCGACTTCACCTCCGGCGGCGGGGAACGGGCGATGCGGGAGCTGCTGGAGCGGTGCCCGGACCTGGACGCCGTGTTCGCGGCCAACGACCTCACCGCCGCGGGCGCGCTGCGGGTGCTGCGCGAGCGGGGGCGGCGGGTGCCGGACGACGTGGCCGTGGTCGGCTTCGACGACATGCTGCCCGTCGCCGAGCAGACCGACCCGCCGCTGACCACGGTCCGCCAGGACATCGAGGGAATGGGCCGGCTGATGGCCCGCCTGCTGCTGCGCGGCCTGGACCGCGGCGCGGGCGCCGAGGACCCCACGGCGACCGCACCGGACACGCCGTCCGGCGTGGTCCTGCCGACGACCCTGGTCCGCCGCGCGACCGCGTGAAGCGAGGCGGCCGACGCCCTCGCTGTCCGTGGCGGGCATCCGCACCGTGCCGTCCAGCCCGCCGACGTCGGTCCAGTCCGGGACGCCGGTGACGAAACGGGTGGTGAGCGTCATCGCCCTCCTCGGAGGGGCCCGTCGCCTGCCCTGCCGAGTCATTCACCGACGACCGGCCGTCGCTTCCGCGCGCCGCCGTGCGACCCCGTGCGGCGCGGGGGACCATGGGACGGCCCGGGTCCCCGCCGCGCGCGTTGATCCCGCGTTGATCGAACGTTTTTCGCCGCCCGGCACGCTCCTGCCCATGCACATCGAAACGATCGCGACGCCCGACCTCGCCTGGCAGCAGGAGGCGTTGTGCGCACAGACCGGGGCTGACTTCTTCTTCCCCGAGCCCGGGAGCTCCGTGCGGGACGCGAAGCGGATCTGCGCCCTGTGCCCGATCCGCTCGGCCTGCCTGGAGTACGCGCTGAGCAACGACGAGCGCTTCGGCGTCTGGGGCGGGCTGTCGGAGAAGGAGCGGCTGGAGCTGCGGCGCACCCGGCACTGACGCGGGGCCCGTCCCGCACCACTCGTGCTGGTGGCCGGCACGGGTGGCGGGGATGCGGTCAGCCCGCCGCGCGGGCCGCCATCCGCGCCTTGCGCGTCGCGAGCTTCTCGTCGAACTTGGCGGCCTCGGCGTCCAGCCCGCCCATGTACAGACCCAGTTCCTCCTGGGCCTCGCGGCCCTCGGGCCCCAGGCCGTCGATCTCCATGACCTTCAGGAAGCGCAGCACGGGCTGGATCACGTCGTCGTGGTGGATGCGCAGGTTGTAGACCTCGCCGATCGCCATCTGCGCGGCGGCGCGCTCGAAGCCCGGGATGCCGTGACCGGGCATCCGGAAGTTCACGACCACGTCCCGCACCGCCTGCATCGTCAGGTCGGGAGCGATCTCGAAGGCCGCCTTGAGCAGGTTCCGGTAGAAGACCATGTGCAGGTTCTCGTCGGTCGCGATGCGGGCCAGCATGCGGTCGCAGACCGGGTCGCCGGACTGGTGGCCCGTGTTGCGGTGCGAGATGCGGGTGGCCAGCTCCTGGAAGGCGACGTAGGCCACCGAGTGCAGCATCGAGTGCCGGTTGTCCGACTCGAAGCCCTCGCTCATGTGGGCCATGCGGAACTGCTCCAGCTTGTCCGGGTCGACCGCGCGCGAGGCGAGCAGGTAGTCGCGCATCACGATGCCGTGGCGGCCCTCCTCGGCGGTCCAGCGGTGCACCCAGGTGCCCCAGGCGCCGTCGCGGCCGAAGAGGCTCGCGATCTCGTGGTGGTAGCTGGGGAGGTTGTCCTCCGTCAGCAGGTTCACCACCAGCGCGATCCTGCCGATCTCGGTGACCTTGGACTGCTCCTTCTCCCAGGCCTCGCCGTCCTCGAACAGCCCCGGGAAGTTGCGGCCGTCGCTCCACGGCACGTACTCGTGCGGCATCCAGTCCTTGGCGACCTTCAGATGCCGGTTGAGTTCCCTCTCGACGACTTCCTCCAGCGCGAACAGCAGCCGGGCGTCGGTCCATTCGGCGGAACTGCCGAGGTACGGGGAGACGATCGTCACGAATAACTCCAGGGGGACGTGCGACAGGGCGGAGCGGCCGGCGAGCGGTGCCGGGAACCTACGGGATCGTAGGCTACGAAACCGTAGGTTACGAGACCGTAGGTTAAACGCCCCGTAAAGGCGCTGATCAACCACCCGCCGTCAGCGCACGCGAAGGCCCCGGGATGTACGGGTCCTGCGCCGGACGGGTGATATCCGCACCCCTGCGGCGTCCAGCTCCCGCGGCCGGACCGAGAGGCACGTCACACAGCTCTCCGGCTTCCCGGCCTGGCCGGTGTCCACGGCCACCGGCGTGCGGGAGGGCCCCCGTCCGCCGCCCGGGCACCGGCAGGGCCCGCCCGCCGGCACCGGCGGTCCGGCACCCTCCCCGACCCTTAGCCCACCTGGCTGGCGTGACGGTGCGGGTCACCGGTCCGTGCGGCCTCTCGTGTTTCCATCGCGCCAGGAGGCATACGACATGGCTGACGACCGACAGCAGAACACCCGCTTCCGGCCCCCCGCGTCCCGGCGCCGTCTACTGGCCGCGGCGGCCCTGGGGCCCGTACTCGCCGGGATGCCCGCCCGCGCCGGTGCCCTGCCCGCAGGACGGGCGGACGGCGCGCCGGTCGAGCCCGTGAGGACCGAACCGGCTGACTGGACGGAGGTCGGCAGGGCCCTCGGGCGGACCGGTGACATGCGGCGGTACATGTACCACACGGGCTTTCCGCGCTGGGACCTCACGATCTTCTCCCACGGCGTCCGGATCGACCCCGCGCTCGCTCTGGGCACCCACGTGTCCTTCGTCCGCTACGCCGACCACAGCAGCCTCCTGATGGGCGACACCGTGGTCACCGAGCGCGAACTGCAGGGCTTCAGTGACGTCCTGCACCAGCACGGGATCGAACAGACCGCCATCCACAAGCACCTGCTCGCCCACCAGCCGTCCGTCTGGTGGGTCCACGTGCACGCCCACGGCCACGACCCGGTCGCCGTCGCCCGCGGTCTGCGCGCCGCGCTCGAGCGCACCGGCACCCCGCTCGCCGAACCCCTCTCCGTCTCGCCGCCCGCGGACCTCGACACCGCCGGGATCGACGCCGCGCTCGGCGTCGAGGGGTACGCCGACGACAGCGTCTACAGGTGCACCTACGTCCGTCGCGAGACCATCACCGACGGCCACGTGATCCTGCCGCCGGGACTGGGCGCCACCAGCGCCGTCGGTTTCCAGCCGCTCGGCGGTGGCCGGGCCGCGCTCAGCGGCGACCTGGCGTTGGTCGCCCACGAGGTCCAGCCCGCCCTCAAGGCCCTGCGGCGCGGTGGGATCGACCTCGTCGAGCTGCACCACCACGGTCTGACCGACGAGCCGCGCCTGTTCTTCGTCCACTACTGGGCCGTCGGTGACGCCGTGAGCCTCGCCAAGGGCCTGCGGCCGGCCGTGGACACCACCAACGTCGTACCCATGCCCGGAGGAGTGGTCTGATGGCTGACAACAACGAAGCGATCACCTGCCCGTTCGACTTCAGCGAGGTCCTGGACTTCGACCCCGCCCTGGCCGACCTGATGCGCCGCGGCTCCCCCACCCGCATCCGGCTCAGCTACGGGGACGCCGACGCCTGGCTGGTCACCGGCTTCGAAGGCGTCAAGCAGGTCACCACCGACCACCGGCTCAGCCGGGCGGGCATCATCGGCAAGGACTACCCGCGGATGACGCCGGAGCCCATCGTCTCCCCCGAGTCGATCAACGTGATGGACCCGCCGCACAGCAGCCGCGTCCGCCACCTGGCCTCGCAGGCCTTCACCCAGCCGCACGTCGAGGCGATGCGGCACCGGATCGTCCGTCTCGCGGACCTCCTGCTGGACGAGATGGAGGAGCAGGGACCGCCGACGGATCTGGTCCGGCACCTCTCCGACCCGCTACCCCAGCACACCATCATGGACCTCCTCGGCATCGAGCGGCAGGAATGGCCCCGGATCCAGGAGTCCGTGCACCAGCTGCTCGCGGTCGGCGCGGACAGCAAGGAGGCGGCCGCGGAGGCCAAGGCCGATCTGACGGCCTACTTCGGGAAACTCGTCGAACAGCGCCGGAACTCGCCCGGCCCGGACCTCATCAGCGCGATGGCCGCCGCGCGGGACGGCCAGGAGCAGCTCGACGACAGGGAACTGGCCGTCATGGCGCTGATGCTGGCGCTCAGCGGCCAGGACACGGCGACCTGCGAGATCAGCAACATCGTGTACCTGCTGCTGACCCGTCCCGAGCTGATGGAACACCTCAGGCGCCGGCCCGAGACCCTGACCGGCGTCCTGCACGAGATGCTCCGCCACATCCCGTTCCGCAAAGGGGTCGGCATCCCCCGGGTGGCCCTCGAGGACGTGGAACTGGACGGTGTGCGGATCCGGGCGGGCGAGTTCGTCCACGTGTCGTACCTGACGGCCAACCGCGATCCGGAACGCTTCCCCGACCCGGACGTCATCGACCCGGACCGGCCCAGCTCCCCCCACATGACGTTCGGCTGGGGCGGGCACCGGTGCATCGCGATGCCGTTGGCCATGGCGGAGCTCGAAGTGGCCATCGGCCGGCTCATCGAGCGCTTCCCCGGGCTGCGGCTCGCGGTGCCGCCCGAGGAGGTGCGGTGGGACACCGAGACCATCAGGCGCTTCCCGCTGGAGCTGCCGGTGGCCTGGTAGGAGGTCCGCCGGGCCACGGGGAGCAGGGGGTGGGGGAGAGGCCTCACGGACTCCTCCCGCACCCCCCGCCCCGCCGTGCCGGCCGCGCGGCTACGCGGGATGTCCGACGGCTTCCGGCGTGGTCTCCCTCAGCTCTCCCTCCTCCAGCAGCAGCCAGCGGGTGATGCCGATCGACTCCAGGAACGGCAGGTCGTGGCTGGCCACGACCAGCGCCCCCTCGTACGACTCCAGCGCGGTGGTGAGCTGCCGCACGCTCGCCATGTCCAGGTTGTTCGTCGGCTCGTCCAGCATCAGCAGCTGCGGGGCGGGCTCGGCCAGCATCAGCGCGGCCAGCGTCGCCCGGAAGCGTTCGCCGCCGGACAGCGTGGACGCCTTCTGGTCGGCGCGGGCGCCCCGGAACAGGAAGCGCGCCAGCCGCGCCCGGATCCGGTTGTTGGTGGCGCCCGGCGCGAACCGGGCCACGTTCTCGGCGACGCTGAGATCGTCGTCGAGGACGTCCAGGCGCTGCGGCAGGAACCGCAGCGGGACGTGCGCCGTCGCCTCGCCGGCCACCGGCTCCAGTTCCCCGGCGACGGTGCGCAGCAACGTGGTCTTGCCCGCGCCGTTGCGCCCGATCAGCGCGACCCGCTCGGGGCCGTGCAGATCGAGACCGGCCCCCACGCGCGCGCCGTACACCAGCTCCAGGTCCCGCAGTGTGAGTACGGAGCGGCCCGGCGGCACCGCCGTGTACGGCAGGTCGACGCGGATCTCGTCGTCGTCCCGCACGGCCTCCACGGCGTCGTCCAGCCGCTCCCTGGCCTCGGCGAGCTTCTCCTCGTGCATGATGCGGTGCTTGCCCGCGGACTCCTGCGCCGCGCGCTTGCGTGCCCCCATGACGATCTTCGGCTCGCGCTTCTGGTCCCACATCTTCTGGCCGTACCGCTTGCGGCGGGCCAGCTTGATCTGGGCCTCGGTCAGCTCGCGCTTCTGCTTGCGCAGGTCCGACTCGGCGACGCGCACCATCCGCTCGGCCGCCTCCTGCTCGACGGCCAGGGCCTCCTGGTACGCCGAGAAGTTCCCGCCGTACCAGGTGATCTCCCCCGAACGCAGGTCGGCGATCTGGTCGACGAGGTCCAGCAGCTCGCGGTCGTGGCTGACCACGACCATCACCCCCGGCCAGGAGGCGACGGCCGCGTACAGCCGCCTGCGCGCGTACAGGTCGAGGTTGTTGGTGGGTTCGTCCAGCAGCAGGATGTCGGGCCGGCGCAGCAGCAGCGCGGCCAGGCGCAGCAGCACCGACTCGCCACCCGAGACCTCGCCGACGGTGCGGTCGAGCCCGACGTGGCCGAGGCCGAGTTCGCCGAGCGTGGCGAGGGCGCGTTCCTCGACGTCCCAGTCGTCGCCGACGGTCTCGAAGTGCTCCTCGGCGACGTCGCCCCCCTCGATGGCGTGCAGCGCGGCCCGCCGGGCGGCGATGCCGAGCGCCTCGTCGACGCGCAGCGCGGTGTCGAGCGTGACGTTCTGCGGGAGGTATCCGACCTCGCCGACCACGCGGACGGCACCGTCGGCCGGGGTGAGCTGCCCGGCGATCAGTTTCAACAGGGTTGATTTACCTGACCCGTTGACGCCGACGAGTCCGGTCCTGCCGGGGCCGAAGACGGCGTCGAGTCCGTCGAAGACGGGCGTGCCGCCCGGCCAGGCGAAGGAGAGGGAGGCGCAGGTGAGGGAACAGGTGGGGGAAGTAGACATACGGGGTCTCCGCGGTTGCTCGAAGCGGTCAGGGGCAAACGCGTATCGAGACACCGGGAGGCGGCGACCGCCGTCGGGCGTGGGAAGGAGGAGCCCAGAGGGCGCTAGGGCGGGAGAAAAGCCCTGCTCCGCAAGGACGGCTCGAACGCCGAGGTCGCACGCGGCGCACACACGTGACGTGTGTGACGCGGTGTCTCAGGACCTCAGACGAGCAACGTCCTTCTCCGATCGGCGGCAACAGAAGCGCTGTACACCGTAGGAGGGACCGGGTGGGCTGTCAACGGTTTATCGTCCGGAGATTCCGCGGGCCCGGGATCCCAGGCCCCGGGGTCCCAGGCCCCGGGACCCCGCGATCCAGGCATCCGTCCCCGGCCCCACGGCCCCGAGGAGGTCCCGTGCCCGAAGGCCCGCTCTCACCGCCGGCCCGGCTCTGCCTGCTGGCCTGGGACTCCGCGCGGCCCGATGCCACCGGCACCGCCCGGATCCACCACCTGGTGCGCGCCGGCGCGCTCACCGAACTGGCCCGGCGTGGTCTGCTCACCGACGACGAGGGCATCGCCACCCCCGCGGACCTGGACTCCCGCACCGGGGACGCCGTCCTCGACGGACTGCTGGACCTCGTGCGCGAGTCGCTGCCGCACCGGTGGCGGACGTGGGTGCGGCTGCACGCGCGGGTCACCTTCGACGCGGTCCGGGAACAGCTGGTGGCCGAGGAGTACCTGCGTGCGGAGAAGCGACGTGTCCTCGGCGTGTTCCCGTCCGTGGAGTACGTCCTGGAGCGGGTCGCCGTGGCGCAGGCACTGTGCGAGGAGACGCGGTACGTCCTGGAGGGTCCGGTTCCGGCCGGGGAGGTCTCCGAGCGGGACGCGGTCGTGGTCGTGCTGGCGGCGGCTGCGGAGCTGCGCACCCTCGGCGCGCACGGGACCGGCGCGCGCCGGGAAGAAAGGATCGCCGAGCTGACCGCCCGCGGCGGGGCGGCGCTCCCCGGACTGCGGAGGATCGTGGACGAGGTGCGGGGCGCGGAGGCCGCGCGCGCCGTGGCGCCGGAGGGCGGCTGAGAAGGGCGGGCCGGGACGACGACCGTGTCGGATCCACGACGCGCGCGGGCACGGATCCCGCCCGGCCGGTCGAGCGAGCCGCACGCGCCGGGGGTGCCGCCCGTACCGTCGGGAGCTTGCGAGGAGAGTCACGCCACTCCCGTGCATGAAGGCGGTGACAGAGGTCACTCGGTCGTCGTGTGCACGGATCGGCTGATTCCGTCGTCTCTTCCAGTGCCCGGCCCGCACCACCCCGGAAGTCCGTCCAGCCGTCACGAGGGAGCAAGGCGTTGTCCACCGTCATCGAGCAGCCCGTCGAGGCGCGTCTCGTCGCCGCCGCGCCGCGCATGCCGAGCATTCCCGCCACCCTGCGCTACGACCGGAGCGACCCGTTCGCCGTCCGCATGACCTTCCCGGCGCCGGCCACCCTCGAGGGCGTCGAGGTCTGCTGGACCTTCTCCCGCGAGCTGCTCATCGCGGGGATGCGGGAGCCGGACGGTCACGGCGACGTGCGCGTGCGCCCGTACGGATACGACCGCACCGTCCTGGAGTTCCACGCACCCGAGGGCACGGCCGTGATCCACGTGCGCTCGGGCGAGCTGCGCCGGTTCCTGCAGGCCAGCAGCGAGCTGGTGCCCGTCGGACGGGAACACCTCCAGCTGGACCTGGACCACGACCTGGCGGAGCTGATGCGCGGGACGTGCTGAGACGCGGGCCAGGGGGCGGCTCCGGGCCCCGTCCGGGCAGTCGCCGTCGGCCCGAGTCCCGCGGCGGGACGGTGCCCGCGGGCACCGTCGGTCACGTGCGGCACTCCCGCCCCGCGCGCCCGCCGCTCGCGGTCCTCTGGACGGCACCGGGGCGGTGGGCTAGCTTCGCCCGCCATGAGGCGCTTGGGGAGCACGCGAAGCACGGCACGATCCACCCGGACCCGCGGCGGGCGTACGGCACGGGCGGCGACCGCGGGGGCGGTGTGCGCGGCGGCGCTGGCCGCGCTGACGGCCGTACCGGCGCAGGCGCACCAGCGGTCGCACTGGGACGTGAAGGACACCGGGGTGTCCGACGTCCGGTTCCGGGGGCTCGCGGCCGTCAGCCGGCACACCGCCTGGGTGGCCGGCACGCGGGGCACCGTCCTGCGCACGACCGACGGTGGCGACACCTGGCGGGACGTGTCACCGCCGGGCGCCGGTGAGCTGCAGTTCCGGGACGTCGAGGCCTTCGACGCCCGCCGGGCCGTGGTGCTGGCCATCGGCGAGGGCGAGGCGTCCCGCGTGTACCGCACCGACGACGGCGGGGCGACCTGGACCGAGTCCTTCCGCAACACCGACGCGCGGGCGTTCTACGACTGCCTCACCTTCTTCGACCACCGTCACGGACTCGCCATGAGCGACCCGGTGGACGGGAAGTTCCGCATCCTGTCGACCGGTGACGGAGGGCGCTCCTGGAAGGTGCTGCCCAGCAGGGGGATGCCGGCCGCGCAGGAGGGCGAGGCCGGGTTCGCCGCCAGTGGTCAGTGCCTGGTCTCTTCCGGACCCAGGGACGTGTGGCTGGCCACCGGCGGCGCGGAACGCGCGCGCGTGCTGCACTCCGCCGACCGCGGCCTCACCTGGACGGCCTCCGACGCTCCGGTCCCGGCGGGCGACCCGGCCCGGGGCGTCTTCGCCCTCGCCTTCCGCGACCGTGCCCACGGCCTCGCGGTCGGCGGCGACTTCCGCCCGGACCAGCCCTCACCGAGGGCGGCGGCGCGTACCGGCGACGGCGGCCGTACCTGGCGGACCGCGGACCGCTCACCGTCCTCCTACCGCTCCGGCGTGGCCTGGCTCCCGCACAGCCGCGGCTCCGCCCTCGCGGTCGGCCCCACCGGCACCGACCTCACCACGGACGGCGGCCGTACCTGGCGGACCGTCGACGCGGGGTCGTACGACACCGTGGACTGCACCCCGGACCGGGGCTGTTGGGCCGCCGGCGAGCAAGGGCGGGTCGCCCGGCTGGAGCACTGACGCCGCGCGCGGCGGGACGTCCGTCCGGCCATGCCCGTCCGGAGATGCCCGTCCGACGATGTCCCGCCGGGCATGCCCGTCCGGGGATGCTTGTCCGCGACGTGGGTATCCGTTCGCTGAGCGTGAGAGGAAGTGAACGGACATGCCACGCGGTTCGAGCTCCAAGCGGGAGCGGCAGTACGAGCACATCAAGGAGAGCGCCGAGGACCGCGGCGAGAGCACCGGCCGCGCCAAGGAGATCGCCGCGCGGACGGTGAACAAGGAGCGCGCCCGGTCCGGCGAGTCGAAGACCGCCAGCCGTACGTCCACGCGGGACAAGTCGCCCGGCGAGCGGGGCGGCCGGCGGTCCGGGTCCCGGCAGGGCTCCCAGGGGCCCACCTACGACCAGCTGTACCAGGAGGCCAGGCGCCGGGACGTCCACGGCCGTTCGCACATGAACAAGGGCGAGCTCCAGCGCGCGCTCGGCAAGTGAGCCGCGCCGCCTTCTAGGCGAGCGTCTCCCGGTACCGCTCCAGGACGGGAGCCGTCCTGCCGGCGACGAACTCGGTGATGCGGTACGCGCACACGCCGGCCGTGACGAGCGGGTCGCCCGCGGTGATCTGCTCCATCCGCGCCCGGTCCTCCGCGACGGCGATGATCACCCCGCCGTCGCGGGGCTCCTTGCGCCCGGAAGCCAGGAAGACCCCCTGCGCGTACAGCTCGTCCAGCCATGCCACGTGGTCCGGCAGCACGGCGTCCACGGCGTCGAGCGGGGCGGTGTAGGACAGCTCCAGTACGAACATGATCACGAGCGTACTGCGCGCCCCGTAGGCTGGGGCCACCATGACGACCGTGACCGTGCAGATCCCCGCCGACTGGCCCGCGACCGAGGACCGGGCCCGCGCCGTCCAGGACGAACTGCGGGCGCGCGTCGTGCTCGACGAGCCGGGCCCGCCGCCCGGCACCGGCCGCGTGACCGGGGTGGACGTCGCCTACGACGACGGACGCGACGTCGTCGTGGCGGCGGCCGTCGTGCTCGACGCCGCCACCCTCGCCGTCGTCGCCGAGGCGACCGCCGTGGGGCGGATCTCCTTCCCCTACGTGCCCGGTCTTCTCGCCTTCCGGGAGATCCCGACCGTCCTCGCCGCCCTGGAGGCGCTGCCCTGCCCGCCCGGCCTGGTCGTCTGCGACGGCTACGGCCTGGCCCACCCGCGCCGCTTCGGCCTGGCGAGCCACCTCGGCGTGCTGACCGGCCTGCCGACGATCGGCGTGGCCAAGAACCCGTTCACCTTCACGTACGACGACCCGGACGCGCCGCGCGGCAGCGTGTCCCCGCTGCTCGCCGGTGCCGAGGAGGTCGGGCGCGCCGTCCGTACGCGTGAGGCGGTCAAGCCGGTCTTCGTCTCCGTCGGTCACCGCGTGAGCCTCGACAACGCCTGCGCGCACACGCTGGCGCTGGCCCCCGCCTACCGCCTGCCGGAGACGACCCGCAGGGCCGACGCCCTGTGCCGTGAGGCCCTGCGGTCCGCCACCGCCTAGGTGGGCTGCCCCTCGACGCTCCAGCGGCCCACCTCCTGGTACGCGGAGTCGTAGATCGCCGAGGCGTCACCCGGGCGCAGCTCGCAGTGCCGCAGATTGCCGCCCCAGTACCGCAGGATCCGCTGGAGCTCGCCCACGGGGTCCTCGGCGAGCGCGCCCTCGTCCATGGTGACTTCGAGAAGGAATCTCATACCCTCAAGGGTTTCATTGAACTGCCCATGGGCACTTTGCCGTACTCGATGGCCGGTGGCGGGCCTTCCGGCGCGGGAAAACCTTCCAACCGCGGTGAGGGACCCCGCCGTGCAGTCTGAGTATCCGTACGGATGTGCCACCGTCGTCGGCGGAGGCAGGCTGGACCGCATGACGACGCACCGTGCACCCCAGCGCTCCGCCCAGCAGTCCGGCCGGCCCGTGGAGCGGGCCGTGGTGGCGGGGCTGGTGCT